>CAOKUK010000170.1 GCA_948472595.1 uncultured Eubacterium sp. | reverse complement strand
CTAGAATGCATGTCATAATCTTCGTAGTGCTGGCATTCGGCATATGCTCATAGCCGTTCTTCTCATACAGCACCCGCCCGGTTGCCGCATCCATTAAGACGGCAGACCTGGCATAGAGGGAAAACTCCGGCTGCGGCTGCTCTTGCTGCTCCTGCACATAGGCGGAGCTTGCAACAGAGCCTGAGGGCGCACAGCCTACGCCCCCTCCCGCACAGGCCTCTGCCTCTAGGCAGAACAGCCCCTTCCCAACAATGGCGCCTGTGGCAAGGCAGCCGCAAAGAAGCAGCGCAAGGCCGTTTTTTATAAAATTTTTCTCCTTATCTCCCATTCCACATATCCCATTCCCAATCTTTCCTTTCATTATATGAATAAAAAAGCATCCTAATTCCCTTGAAGCCTTTTTCTTTTTCCCTTATAATGAATATTACTTTGACCGCTAAATACCGCACTACAGAATAATGCGAGCGTAAATTCATGCCAGGAGGTGACCTTTTATGAAGCATTCCCATTCCCGAATAACCGCCTGCTCCCCCTTCCTATGGATAATTATCCTGCCTGTGGCTCTCGCCCTCCTCGCCTCTGCCCCAGCATGCGCCCCTTCCCGGCAAATACCGGACTGCGCAGAGGACATTGAGACAGCCACCCTGTTCTCCGACGTGGATTTCTGGGACCTGCCAGATTGGAGCCTGGAGGAGGGGAGCATCAGCGCAGAGATTTCCAAGCATACCGGATTGGCCATTAACAGCGAAATCCCACCCCAAGACGCTGGGCGCCTTTTGTCCTTGCGGATTTTAGAGGATGACCTGCCGGATATCCTGGCCGTGGCGGATGCAGGCACCGCACGGCAGCTGGCGGCTTCCGGCAAGGTCTGGGACCTGCAGGAACTTTTGGAACGCTACTGCCCAGATTCCCACCTGCTGACGCAATTCCCAAAAGACATGAAGCAAGAGCTCATACGCAGGGACGGCGCCTGGTACGCCTTCCCTTCCCATATCAATTCCCTAGACGCCAAGGAAATCTGGAAATGCGCCAGCCCTTATTATGACGAGGTGGACAGATGCAGCACTACCCTGGCTGTCATTTGGAACCGCAGCCTTCTGGCGCAGCTTGGGCTGTCCCCAGAAAGCCTGCAGACAAAGAGCCAGGTACTCCATGCCTTTGAGAAAGCGAAATCCTACAACAACTCCGCAAAAGGAGAATTTATCATCCCCCTCCTATTGGACGGCAGCTTCTACCAGGAATACTCCCTCACGGTCCTTTATAATTCTTTCGGCGCAGAATCCATAGACAGCAAAGGGCACTACGCCAGCCGCTGGATGAAGCCAGAAGCCAAGGAAGCCCTGGCCTTTGTGAACACTGCCCTGCGCAAGGGATATGCCTTTACCAAAGACCTCGTGGCCAACAACACGAAAATCAAGTCCTACATGGCCAGCGGCAATGTCCTCTGCTTCATTGGGAATACAGCAAATGCCAACATTGACTATTCCGCCTGGGTCTCCACTGGCCCAATCCTGTCTGAATCCGGCAACCGCCCCGTCCTGGGAAAAGACGTCCACATGGCAAACGGCTGGATCCATACCTTCATTTCCAAAAACTGCCAATGCCCCGATAAAATGGCGCATTGGCTTGACTACATGTCCAGCGAAGAGGGGATGATGGCCAATAATTACGGCTTTGAGGGGGCAGATTACCAGAAAAACCCGGACGGCACCATAACGCTTACAGCAGAATGCCGCCAAAAACGGGAAAATTATGCCGCCACCGGCTACAGCGCCTGGTGGAATTTCGGCAACATCGCCTGGGAGCGCAGCGTGCTGCCGCTGCCTTCGGAACATGAGGAGGCATATTTGAAGGACCAGATAGAATGCGCCTTGGGCAGCCACCCAGACACCTATATCTTCAATTCTGCCCTGCTTTCCCTTCCCGACCGGTTCTGGGAGGCTCACGCAGAGCTGGCTGAAATCCAAGAGGCTGTCGACAGCTTTGCCCAAAGCCAGATTTCCGTCATTGTCACGGCCAAGACAGATCGGGAATTTGACGAGGCCTATGCCCATTTCCGCTCCCAGCTAAAGGATTTCGGCATCCAGCGGCTGGAAGATGCCATTGACAGGCAATTCCAGGAAAATTGTGCATTTTACGGCGAAACCATCGAAAAAGTGAATTAGGGGGGGTATCCGCATGAAATTTATAAAAATGCTCCAAGAAAAATTGGTACTGCAGCTTATCATCCTGGTCTTATTCCTGTTCTTCTTGCTGTTGGGGGCTTTTTACGCCACTCAGGAACACACCCGCCGGCTGACAGAACAAAGTATCCTGGAACTGGGGAAAAACAACCTTGCGCTGGCAAACGCCCAGCTGGAAAGCCACTATGATGCCCTAAGCAGCCTGGCCGCATCTTTTTGCTATTCCCCCACTGCGGAGCAATACCTCGCCAAAGACAGCCTAAGCCGCTTCCAAGACGCAGAAGACCTCTCCTCTGTATTCGCCAATACCCTGCTGCTAAACCAGGATATTCGGAGCATCTACCTTTACCAGCCAGACATGGAGCGGATTGCAAGCTTCGGAAAGGAATTTGACATCCCTGATTCAGAAGGGCTCCCCGTAGAAAAAGCCGGGGTAGGGGACGGCCTCCTGTCAGAACAGGCAGGGCGCCTTTGCTATCCTTACTACTACCCCATTTACGACTTGCGCAACCCAACTGCACATGACTTGCTAGGGCTATGCGTCATCATCCTTACGCCAGATTCCCTAGACGAAATTTTAGAGGAAAGCAAACCCACAAGCCACAGCGAACTATACCTGCTGGACCGAAATCAGCGCATCCTCTCCTCCTCCTCCCCCACCAACCTGTCCCATTTTCCGGAAGAACTGCTGCAAAGCTCCCGAGAGCATCAGGTTCAGTCCATAAGAACCCCCGCCAGCGGATGGCGCATTGTCAGCCGTATCCCGGCTTATGAGCTGCAGCAGCAAGGGCTGGGGGTAGGCCCTGGGATCTTGCTCCTATATGGCATTTCCACCTGCCTGCTTTTACTATTGATCTGCTTTTGCTACTTCCACATCATCCGCCCCCTGCGCCTTGTGGATGGATTCATCCGCAGCAGCACCAAACACCCCGCCCAACGCCTGCGCCTAGGCCGGAAGGATGAGATTGGGACAGTGTCGGCCAGCCTGAACCGCATGCTGGACATCCAGCAGGAAATGAACGCCAAAATCCAGCTTTCCCAGAAAAAAATGTATGAGACGGAACTATCGAAAAAGCAAGCGCAGATTATCGCCTACCAAAACCAGATTAACCCGCATTTCCTGTACAATACCTTGGAGTGCATCCGAGACATGGCGCTGTATTATGAAGCGGACAGCATAGCGGAAATCACGATGGCCCTCTCCTTCCTATTCCGCTATGCCGTGAAAGGAAACAGCATCGTAACAATCGCAGAAGAAGCCGAGTACATCCAAGAATACGCAAAAATTATAGCTTACCGCTTTATGGGGAAAATCTCCATTGACATTTCCATGGATCCAGACGCCGCAGGCAAGGAGATGGTAAAAATGCTGCTGCAGCCCCTTGTGGAGAATGCGGTGTTCCATGGGCTGGAGCAGAAAGCGGAAGACGGGCTTGTGGATATCCGGATTGAATCTGGAAAAGGCGGGAAAATCTGCTTTGCCGTTTCCGATGATGGCTGCGGCATGTCCCAAGAACGTTTGAAAACGCTGCGTGAAGAAATACAGGAACCGGGACACAGCAATCGGATTGGACTTGCAAACATTTACCAAAGGCTGCGGCTCTTCTATGGGGACAGTTTCTCCTTTCAAATCGAGAGCAGCCTGGGAGATGGAACCTATGTTGCAATTTCCATCCCAGACACCGTGACAGAACAAGCAGCAAAGGAGGGATGTCTATGATTTCCGTATATTTGGCAGATGATGAAAAATGGGTGCTGCTGGGACTGCAGAAGCTTATCCAAAAATCCGGGCTTCCCTTCCGGGTAATCGGGAAGGCAGACAATGGGGAGGCGGCCTGGGAAGGGATTTGCGCCTTGCGTCCACAGGTCTTATTCACAGATATCCGCATGCCAAAAATGAGCGGCACAGAGCTGCTCCATCGGATTGCGCAGGAAGGGCTGGGCGTCCGGACTGTTTTAATCAGCGGCTATGCGGAATTCGGGTATGCGCAGTCAGCCTTACGGGACGGAGCCTTTGACTATATTTTAAAGCCCATCAAGGAGGAGGAGCTGTTTGGGATTCTAGAGAAGCTTTCCGCCCTGTTTATGCCAAAGCAGGCGCTCCAAAAAGATCTTGAGACTGTAAAAAGGGAGACAGTAGATGAAGTCGTGCGAGAGATACAGGAAAGGTATACGGAAGATATCTCCCTGCAGGGGCTTGCCCAGAAGCACCATATCAGCAGCGGGCATTTGAGCTATTTGCTGAAGCAGAAGCTGGGGGTGTCCTTTTCGAAATATCTGTTGGAAAAGCGGATTGAATTGGCAAAGGAGCTTCTGCGGGACAAAAGCCTTTCCATTGACGAGGTGGCGCAAAGGGTGGGATATCATGACTATTTTTATTTTACAAAGGTATTCAAAGAGAGCCAGGGGATTTCGCCTAGTAAATTCCGGAAAGGCGGATGATTTTTCAGTGTATTCCCGCAAATGCCTCCAAAAATATTACCAAAAATCCTAAGATATTCTATATGGTTCCTAATGGAAACTTATTATAATAGAAAATGGCATAATAATTCCATTACCCAATCAAAGCCCCTGCGGCATTCGTCAAATATCCATGCAAGCATGGCTATTTTCCTCATTGCTCGCGGGAATAAGGAAAATCTTTTAAGGAGGGACTGCGTAATGAAACATCACACATTACCAAAAAAGGCAATCAGCCTATTCTTATCTGCCTGCCTACTCTTATCATGCATGCCGCTGACCACGGCAGCTGCGCCGGCAGATACGGCACAGACACAGATTTCAAACCTCACAACTGAGTACCTAACTGCTCCCATTGGATTGGAAACAGACCCCATCCGCTTTGGATGGAACATGGAATCGAACCGAATTGGCGCCCGGCAAGAGGCATACCAAGTGCAAGTCACATCCAACGGGCATTCCATATGGGACAGCGGAAAAGTGGAAAGCAGCAAATCCACCGGAATCCGATGCGAAGGGAAGCTGGAGGAAGGCACAGAATACCAGTGGACCGTCACCGTATGGGATGAAACGGGAGCTTCCTATTCTAAAAGCGCAAACTTTGAAACAGGCGTCACCAACCAGAAGGCCTGGAAGGACGCCGCTTTCATACGGCTGAACGCAAGCCCCGCCGCCCCCATTTTCCGCACAGAGCAGCCGCTTCTGGCAGGGAAGGAAATTGCGAAGGCGCGCCTGTACATAACCGCCCTTGGCGCTTATGAAGCCTATGTCAACGGAAACCGCATAGGGGAATACACAGAAGGCAATAAGCTGGTTTACCACCATATGAACCCAGGATATGGCAACGGCGACGTGAGCCTTGGGTACCAGACCTATGACGTGACCTCTTTCCTGGCAGGCAGCGAAACGGCTGCCATTTCAGCCATACTGGGGACTGGCTGGAAAAACGGCATGGGCAGCACGACCTCACAGCCCGCCCTAAAAGCGTTGCTGACAGTAACTTATGGAGATGGCAGCGTGCAGCAAATCGCTACGGATACCGATAGCTGGAAGGGCACCCTAAAAGGGGGAATTACCAGCAACGGGGTTTACTATGGAGAGGACTACAATGCTATTTTCGCTAGGGACTTGGGGGATTTCACGCAGGCCGGATATGATGACAGCGATTGGGTAAACAGCGCCGGCTCTTCCGATGGCGCCGCCGCTATGGCCACCTTTGTGGAAAACCGCTTCCAGCCACAGGAAGCCTCTTATGTGCGCATCCTGGTAAAGGAGACGGGGCCTGCAGACAATAATAAGGAAAACCTCCTGCAAATCATGGAGCTGGAGCTGTTCGATGAAGAGGGAAATAACGTGGCGGCAGGAATCGCACCTGAAATTTCTAACACTTGGTCGCCGAATGGGCAGTGGAATCCAGAGCACCTGACAGATGGGGACATCGGGACAGACAGCGACAATGGCTATACCTCGCAGGTGCGTGGCCGGGAGCAGGACGCTTTTACGCTGGC
>CAOKUK010000169.1 GCA_948472595.1 uncultured Eubacterium sp. | reverse complement strand
AAGTTGATTGAACCGCCGTATACCGAACGGTACGTACGGTGGTGTGAGAGGTCGGTAGGCGAAATAATCGCCTACCTCCTACTCGATTTATTATGCAGGATCCTGTTGATAAAAGGGACGGGAGGTGGTATGATTACCTCTGTAGTTCTATTGCTCCGGTGGCGGAAGACCGTAACACTTTGCTTGCTGCGGTATTTCACTGCCGGAGCAATAGGAGAATAAGCTAAGGAGGATTCCAAGATGGAGGACCGATATAATAAGACCATTGCGGCCTGTTTTGTGGGGTATATCGTGCAGGCGATTGTCAATAATTTCCTTCCTTTACTGTTCCTGCATTTCCAGGCTGCTTATAAGATTCCATTATCCCAAATTACGCTGTTGGTCACATTGAATTTTGGCGTCCAGCTTGTGGTGGATTTGGCTTCTGTGGGCTTTGTGGACAAGATTGGCTACCGGGCTTCTATGGTATTGGCGCATCTGCTGGCGGCTGTGGGGCTTGTATCCTTAACGGTATTGCCGGAGCGTCTGCCCAGCCCCTTTGCAGGCGTCTTATGCGCCGTTATCTTATACGCCATCGGCGGCGGGCTTTTGGAGGTGCTGCTGAGCCCGGTGGTGGAGGCATGCCCGTCCAGGCATAAAGAGAAAGCCATGAGCATGCTCCATTCCTTTTATTGCTGGGGGCATGTGGGCGTTGTGGCCATATCCACCCTTTTCTTCCATACATATGGCATTTCCAGCTGGAAAGCATTGGCCATCCTCTGGGCGGCGGTGCCGCTTTGCAATATGCTTGCCTTCCTGAAAGTGCCGATGGCGTCCCTGATTGGGGAAGGGGAAACGGGGTTGGGCATATGCGCCCTGTTCCGAATGAAAATAGTCTGGCTGCTGCTTCTTATGATGTTCTGCGCAGGGGCAAGCGAGCAGGCGGTCAGCCAATGGGCGTCGGCTTTCGCAGAGAAGGGCCTGGGCATTTCTAAGGCTGCCGGGGATTTGGCAGGGCCAATGGCATTTGCGCTGCTGATGGGTGCGTCCAGGGCGTTTTATGGGAAATACGGCGATAGGATTGACCTGGATAGATTCATGGCGTGCAGCAGCATCCTGTGCATTGTGTCATATCTGTGCATTTCCCTGTTCCCTTCGCCCCAGGCCAGCCTTTTGGCATGTTCTCTCTGCGGGCTGTCCGTAGGCATTATGTGGCCGGGGACATTCAGCAAGGCGGCGTCGGCGCTGCCGCGGGGCGGCACGGCTATGTTCGCCCTCCTGGCCTTAGGCGGCGACCTGGGGTGTTCGGGAGGCCCTACCTTAGTGGGGATGGTATCCAGCGCTTGGGGGGACAACCTGAAGCTGGGGATCCTGGCAGGCATAGTATACCCTGTCCTGCTGCTGGCAGGGATTATCTGTTTGAAAAAACAGGAATCTGAGATTGGAGGTGCGGGGGATTGCGTAAAGCGGTGGTGATTGGCTGCCCCGGGGCAGGGAAGAGCACATTTGCAAGGAGGCTCCGGGATGCCACAGGGCTTCCGTTATATTATCTGGATATGCTGTGGCACCGTCCAGACCGGACGAACCTTCCCAAGGAAGAATTTGATAAAAGGCTGGAAGGGGTTTTAAAGAAGGGGGAGTGGATAATAGACGGGAATTACCTGCGCACATTGGAAAGGAGGATCCAAAAGTGCGACACGGTTTTTATGCTGGATTACCCTTTAGAAACCTGCCTTTTCGGCGCAGAATCCCGCATAGGGCAGAAACGGGAGGATCTGCCTTGGATGGAAGAGGGGTTCGACCCAGAATTCCGGCAGTGGATTCTGGATTTCCCAGAGAAGCAACTGCCGGAAATCTATCAGATATTGGAAAAATATAAGGGGATTAGGGATATTTTTGTGTTCCAATCAAGGGAGGACGCAGACCGGTATTTTATTTAAAAGCGCCTACTTCCATTGGAGGGGGAATCGGGGTATAATAGAGATGGTTCTTATCTTAGGCCTGGCGCTATGGGTGCAGCGGTTTTGCAGTATCATCTGTTGGCATCTGTATGTTAGGCGGGCAGGGAGGTAGGGATACAAAAAACTGGGAAGAAAGGATGGAAGACGATGGAACAGAAGGTAAGGGAATATGTGGAAGGAAAGGTGAAGGAACTGATGGAGGCGCATTCTTGCTGCGCCGAGGCAAAAGCAGCCTGCCAAAGCTGGCTGGAAGCCGTAGGGACAAGCAGGGAGGCAGAGATGACAGGCAAGCTGATTTCGGAACTGGAAGAGGATATCATGCCAATTGACGGCCTGATTGCCTTTGCCGGCTCAGAAATGGGCGCCCAGGTCTTTGGGGCAGAACAGGCGAAGGGTGTCCTGGCGCATGCAGAAGAAATCAAGGCGGCTGGGGCAAAATACTGTGACTGCCCTGCCTGTGCGGCAGTTGCGGCAATCCTTGAGAAGAAAGAGGAAATGCTGGTTTAGCGGCAGGGCTATGCAGAACATGACATTAAGGAAAAGAATGCAATCCCTGTTAGTTTTGTTCTTGTTGGCGGCAGGGCTTACAATCACGGCCTCCCAGGGACAGGGAGGCACACGGGGCGGGGAGGGCGCCGCATACGTTCGCCTCTCTCTGTTCTGTGACGTAGAGTTCTGGAAGCCGCCCCGATGGGATGTGGCAAAGGGCAGTATCACAGGGGAAATCACAGAAAAGACAGGGGCTGCCGTCGACGTCAATGTGCCGGTTCAGGATGCAGACAAGCAGCTGAGCCTGCTGCTGGTCAATGGGGAGCTGCCGGATATGGTTTCCGTCACAGACGCTACGGTAATCAGCCAGCTGGTGGATTCCGGGAAGGTGTGGGAATTGGAGGAATTTTTGGAAACTTATCTGCCGGATTCCCATATCCTTCAGGATTTCCCGGAAGATGTGAAGGATATGCTAATAGAGCGGGACGGCGGATGGTATGCCTGGCCTTCCCATATTGATTCTGACGATGCCAGGAAGCATTGGCCTCCAAGCGCAAGATGTTATGCAGATGAAGAAGCCTATTTGTGGAATTGTGGGATTATCTGGAACAGGAAGCTGTTGGAGGAATTGGGTCTTTCTGTCTCACAGTTAAGGACAAAGGCGCAGGTCTTGGATGCCTTTGCCAAGGCAGAGGCATGGATTCAGGGGCAGGAAGGGGAGGGGGTAATCCCACTGCTGGTGGATGGGAAGGATTATCAGGACTTTACGCTGGATTTCCTGCAGGAGACGTTTGGCATGCTGCCCGTGGGGGAAGATGGCGCTTACGTTTCCCCCATCCTGCAGCCGGAGACGGAGGAAGCGCTGGCATTCCTGAACCAGGCTTTGCGCCAGGGCTATATGTCGCCGGAACAGATGACATGGCAGAACCTAAAGGTAAAAGATACCCTGGCAAAGGGGCAGGCGCTGTGTTTTATCGGAAATATAGCGAATACAGGTATCAACGGGCTGGAATGGGTCTCTTCCGGCCCAATCCTCTCAGAGTCCGGAAAATCCCCGGTCTGGGGGAAGAGAGGCACGGCCACCACAGGATGGCTTAACACGTTCTTGTCGAAATCCTGTAAGCATCCGAAAGAACTGGCGGCCTGGCTGGATTATATGACAAGTGAGGAAGGGCTGCTGCTCTGGGACTGCGGGCAGGAGGGAACAGATTACAGGCTGGATGCGTCCGGCTTGGTGGAGCGCCTGGAGGCAGAAGAGAGCCCAGGGAAAAATGAGACGGGCGTCTGGTGGCCCTTTGGGAATATTGCCTGGCTGTGGAGCGTGCTGGCTCCTTATGAGGAAGGGAGCCCGGAGGAAGCCATAAGCCAAATAAAATTGGCTTATGCAAAAGCGGAAGAGACAAAAATCTATCCTGCAGCCCTTTTGGATGTGTCCCTTACCGGGGAAGAGAAGGAGCAGGAGGATGCGCTGCAAGCTTACATCCGGAAGGAAATCTCACGGATTCTCCTGGCAGGAAGCCAGGAGGAGTTTGAGGCAAAGTATAAAGGCTTGGTCCAATACCTGAAGCAGCATGGCATCCAGAAGCTGGATAAGCAGAAAGGCCGCTTGTACCGGCAGAAATGCAAGGAGGCAGGAGAGTCCATATGCCCTTGAAAGGGAAAGGAGGCGGCATTGCGGGAACGGATATTTGCAAGGAAGACCACCTTCCAGAAGCTGGTACTGGTAGGGGGGCTAGTATTTTTTGTGCTGCTGGGAGCCTTCCTGTTAACGGGGCATTATATTAGCCGGACGGCAGAAAAGGCCATGCGGCAGGCGGAGCTTGGCCTGATGGAGCAGGCAGAGGGGAAATTTGAGGATTACCACCATACAGTCATGCAGGTGGCTACCGCTATGGCTTATTCCCCTACCGTATATTCTTATTTCTTCCAGGATTCCCTGGAACGTGTGATTTCTAACGAAGAGCTTTCCATGGTTTTTTCCAACACCTTCCTATTGGAGCCTGCAATTATGGACATATTTTTATATGATAAGGAAATGGGGCGGATTGCAGGCGCAGGAAAGGAGGCGGAAGAATTGGAAAGCTTGGGTTTTTTGAAGGAATGGAAGGAGCAGGCTGCGTATAGCGGCCTGTTTGCAATGCCGGATACAGGGGAGTCATGCTATGCCCTGTTTTTTCCAGTGTTTGATTTGGAAAGTGAGAAATATGCGGAACAGATTGGCATGTGCGTCCTAGTCATGAAAGCGCAGAAATTGGCGGAAATCTTGGCAGACACACACCATGTTCCTGGCAGAGCCCTTTATCTGGCAGATGCGGACGGCCAGATGTTGGCGTCTGCCGGAAGTGAAGGCGCATCGGCTGTCTCTGGGGAGTCTGTAAAGGCTCTTCAAGAGACGACGGGCACGGGGGAGCCCTTCAGAGATTGGAGTCAGGAAATACGTCCTCTGGCTTTTGAAGGATGGGTCTTGGCGCTCCAACGTCAGGGGGAAGGCTTGCCCCAAGAGGCTGCCAGGAATATCGGTTTTCTGGCAGCGGCTTATCTGTTGGCCGCATTGCTGGTATTGTGGCTCCTAATCATCTGTTACCGGAGCCTGGTGCGCCCCATACAGGAAATGGATGATTTTGTCCAGAAAGCGTCTTCAGACCCTGGGCTGCGTATTTTTGTGAAGGACAGGAATGAGATTGGCAAGGTGGAACAGGGACTGAACCGAATGCTGGACAGCATTGCCCAGAAAAATGCAGAAATCCAGGAGGTAAAAGAATGGGCTTACCAGGCCGAGCTGGCCAAAAAGCAGCTGCAGATTTTGGTGTACCGCAACCAGATTAACCCCCATTTCCTCTACAACACCTTAGACTGTATCCGCGCCATGGCAGTTTTAGAAGGGCAGAAGCACATTGCGGCTATCACCATGGCGCTGTCCAGGATGTTCCGTTTTGCCGTAAAGGAAGAAAATGTGGTGGCTGTGGAGGAAGAGGTAAGCTATATCCGGGAATATGCCAGGATTATTGACTACCGTTTCGGCGGGAAAATCAGCGTGCAGATTGCTATGGAGGAAGCTGCGGCCGTCAAGCCCATCCTGAAGCTTATCTTGCAGCCGCTGATTGAAAATGCCGTGTTCCATGGCTTAGAGCGGAAGGTAGGGGGCGGTGTGGTGAATGCGTCTGTCCGCCTGGCGGATACAGGGAGGCTGCGCCTGGAGGTTACGGATAATGGCTGCGGCATGTCAAAGGAAGCTCTGGCAGGCCTTCGGAAATCCCTGGCAGGGGAAACGGAAGGGGGCGGCATTGGCCTGCCCAATATTGCCCGGCGCTTGAAGCTGTTTTATGGGGATGGGATGGAACTTTCCATAGACAGTAAGGAACAAGAAGGGACAAGGGTTGTGATAGAGATTGCAGATCAGGTGGCGGATGGGGGGATTGCGTATGTATCGGATATTTCTGGCAGATGATGAGGTGTGGGAACGGAAGGGCATGAAGAAAATCATAGGGGATATGGGGCTTCCGCTCCTGGTGGACGGAGAGGCGGAGGATGGGATAGCCGCATGGGAAGGGCTGAAAGAAAAGGAGCCGGATATCCTACTGGCAGATATCCGCATGCCAGGCCTTACCGGTTTGGAATTGGTGGAACGGATGCGCCGGGAAGGGATTCAGGCAAAGGTAGTCTTTATCAGCGGGTATGCAGAGTTTGCCTATGCAAAAAAGGCATTGAAAATGGGGGTATCTGACTATCTGCTGAAGCCG
>CAOKUK010000168.1 GCA_948472595.1 uncultured Eubacterium sp. | reverse complement strand
TACGCGCCATAACCACGCTCTGGATTACCAGGAACAGGCAGAGCATCAATGCCCTGGTGATTCCTGTCCACCATGCCTGGTCAAGGCCGGCGGTAGACACGATATTCTGAATTGTGCCCAAGGACAATACGCCAAAGAAGGTTCCCACAATGTTGCCGACACCGCCGGTCAGCATGGTGCCGCCAATGATGGAGGATGCGATTGCGTCCATTTCTGCGCCGGTCGCATGGGATGCGGAGCCGGAGCCTACATGCAGGAAGTATACATAACCGCCGATGCCTGCCAGAAGCCCGCACAGCAGGTGGGAGAGGAAGCGAGTCCTCTTCACATTGATACCAAGCATCAATGCGCTCTGGCGGTTGCCGCCGACAGCATAGAAAGAACGCCCCAACTTCGTCCAGCGAAGCAGGCAGAACATCACGATTACCACGAGGATGGCGACAATTACGCCCAATTCCACATAAGCGTCTACATAGATGCCCTTACGGTTGGTGGTGCCGAGCCCTGGAATAATCACGCGCATATTCTTCAATTCCTTGAAGGCCTCATTTGCCACGTTAAAGGGCTTGGTATTTACGATTGTGGTCATGCCGCGGGCAAAGAACATGCCTGCCAAGGTGATGATAAAGGGCTGGATATCCAGGTAAGCTACTAAAAATCCCTGGAATGCGCCGAATGCAAGGCCGATAGCCAAGGCAATCAGCACAGACACAAACACGTTGCCGCCCTTGAAATCCAAATATACGGCGCAGCACATGCTGACCAACGCCGTCACGCCGCCAACGGAGATATCAATCCCGCCGGTAATCATAACCAAGCTCAGGCCGCAGGCTAAAACAATCAATGCCGCATTCGCATTCAGCAGGTTCAAGAAGGCCTGCGGGTTGCGGAAGCCCTGTCCTTGGAAAAGAACGGCTCCGAGATACATCAGGAAAAATACGATAATCGTAATAGCAAGGAGTAGGTTCGTATCGGTAAGGTTTTTGATCTTATCGCCAAAACCGCCAGATGCTTTCTTATTCATACTAAGCCACCTCCTTAGTCTTAAGTTTCTTCGTCATTTTTGAGAACCATTCCTTTACAGCCGGCGCACTGATGACTACCAGCACGATAACCACAATAGCCTTATAAGCTGGAAGGGCTTCCGACTTTACCTTAAATTTATAAAGGGTCTGGGTAAGGAACTGGATAACGTAAGCGCCCAGGATGGAGGATGCCATATTGAACTTACCGCCGCTCAGTGCGTTGCCGCCCAATGCAACCGCCAGGATGGCGTCCATTTCGATATCCTTTGCGATAACGGAATAGTTGATGGTGGACACGCGGCTAACCTTAATCAAGCCAACGACTGCCACGCAAAGCCCAAGGATTACAAAGGAAATCACCTTGATCATCTCTGGGTTCAGGCCGTTCAGCCTGGAAGAGCTCTGATTGATGCCGACAGACTGGGTATACAGCCTGAGGTTCGTGAATTTCAGCACCAATGTGATGATAATCACGCAGATGACTGCGATAAAAAATGGCGTCGGGATTGGAATCCCCGGGATATAGCCGCCAAAGTAGGTCAATGTCTCGTCATTTACAACCGGAAGCTCATTGTTGTTCACCCATGCGGCAATGGAACGCCCTGCCGTATATAGAATCAGGGTCGCTATCATGGGCTGGATCTTGAAATAAGCCACCAACACGCCGTTGAATGCGCCGAACAGGGCGGCAACCACGCAGCTTACCAAGAATGCAACAATAATCGGAGCCTGAATGGTCTCCGGACGGCTGTTGCCGCCGCAGAGCACGCGAAGCAGCACACTGCCGCTGATGGCAACGGCTGCGCCCACGCTGATATCCTGTCCGCCGGAAGCCGCTGTCACCAGCGTCATGCCGATTGCCAGGATGGCAAGCTCAGACCCATTGTCCAAAACCGTAATTAAAAAGCCGGAAAGAACCGGATTCCCCAAGCTGTTCTCCTTCAGCTCAATAGATAAAAATCCGGGATCGGCAATTAAGTTAAACAGCGCCAGAACCAGCAATGCCAAAATGGGGATAAACATCTGATTCCTTACCAGGTTCATCAAGGGATTCTCTTTTTTGTTCGCTTCAATCGTCATTATTTATCACCTCCGGCAATTGTACTCATAACCTTATTCTGATTCAGATCCTGGCCGGACAGCTCGCCCACCATCTTGCGGTCTCTCATAACCACTAAGCGGGAGCAGGTACGCAGCATCTCATCCATTTCCGATGAAATGAAGGTCACGCTCATGCCTTCCGAAGCAAGCTTAAGCACTAATTTCTGAATGTCAATCTTGGTACCAATGTCAATACCGCGGGTCGGCTCATCCAAGATGAGGTACTCCGGATGGGTAAACAGCCAGCGAGCCAAGATAACCTTCTGCTGGTTCCCGCCGGAAAGGGATTTGATTGGCGTATCTGCAGAAGCCGTCTTGATGCTCAAAAGCTTTATGTACTCGTCTGCAATCTTGTAGCTCTCTGATTTTGAGAAGGGCTTGAAGAAGCCTTTCAATACCTGCTGGGCAAGTATGATGTTGTCACGGACAGAAAGGTCTCCCACAATACCATCGTTCTTACGGTCCTCTGGAAGGTATGCAATGCCGTTCTTCATAGCGTCCAAAGGCTTGCTGATTTTCACAGGCTTGCCGTTCATCTTCACATGGCCGCCGGTCACATGGTCTGCGCCAAAAATTGCGCGGACGCACTCGCTTCGGCCGGAACCCAGCAATCCGGTGAACCCGTTTACCTCTCCCTTGTCAATATGGAAATTAAACGGCTTGATGCCCGCATCGCTCACAAGGCCCTCTGCCTCCAATACAGGGGCAATGCCAGCCTTCCTCTCATACGTCTTCTGCTCGCCCTTGATGTCGGCCATGTCATCCAGCTCTTTGCCAAGCATCTTGGACACCAGCTTCACGCGCGGCAGATCCTTAATCGGGAACTCGCCTACCAGCTGGCCGTCGCGCATAACCGTAATCCTGTCGCAAATCTCATACACCTGATCCAGGAAGTGAGTAACGAACACGATGCCCACGCCCCTGCTCCTCAGGTCGCGCATCAGCTTAAAGAGCTTCGCAACCTCCTGCTCATCCAGGGAGGATGTGGGCTCATCCAGCACCAGCACCTTACAGTCCATATCCACTGCCCGCGCAATGGCAATCATCTGCTGGACAGCAATCGAGCAGCTCTCCAACTGCTGCGTGGCAGTGGCTGGGATATCCAATGACTTCAGGATCTTCTCCGTATCCTTGTTCATCTTCTTCCAGTTCTGCCCCATCCCCTTGGTCCTTCCAATGAACATATTCTCTGCCACGGAAAGGTTCGGGCACAATGTGATTTCCTGGTACACCGTGCTGATGCCCACGTTCTGCGCATCCTGCGGCGAATGGATTGCAATCGGCCCCTGATGCCCATCCAGGAAAATATCGCCCTCGTCCTTCCCATAAACCCCCGTCAAAACCTTAATCAAGGTCGATTTTCCCGCACCGTTCTCACCCATCAACGCATGGACTTCACCTTTGCGCAGCGTAAAATCTACCCCCTGCAAGGCCTTCACTCCAGGGAAGCTCTTGTGGATGTTCCTCATCTCTAATACAGCATTGTCTTTCACCCTTGAGTTCACCTCCTAAAATATTTATTTCAAAAAACAAGGCGCGGTGCAGCCTGTAAATTCCCATGCTTCACCGCGCCGCGCTTTTTAAAATTCGCAAATGGTACTTAATCTATCAAAACTGCCAAGCAATTAGATTCCGCACTCCTGAATATCTGCATCTGTAATCGTGGCTGCATCAAGGCCTTTCTCTTCCAGGATGATTTGCTTCTCCTCGATAGGCTCGCCCTTCTCCAGCTTCTTGATAACATCGTCAATGTATTTTGCCTGGTATGGGTTGCACTGTCCATCATAGTTCCAATTTCCAGCCTTAACCTCTTCCAGAGCCCATGTATTGCAGTCAAAGCCCATGATAACCACATCGCCGTCTACGCCATGGGTGATGTTGTTTGCGTCAAGAGCTGCCACTGCGCCCTTCGCCATATCGTCGTTCTCTGCATAGATAACGTTGAACGGCTCTTTGCTGTCGATAACGGACTGAACGATCTGCTGAGCCTTCTCTGCATTCCAGTCAGCGGTCTGCTGAGATACCAGCTTCCATCCCTTAGAGGACACTGCATCTTCCAAAGCGCCGGAACGTCCCTGCTGAGCTGCTGTACCCATAGCGCCCTGAATATGGATGATGTTGTACTCATCAAGCCCCTGAGCCTCTAACCAATCCACTGCCCTCTGGCCTTCTGCCGGCATGTCGGATACGATAGATGCCTCATACATATCCTCGCTTGCATCGATAACGCGGTCGAATAAGATAACCTTAACGCCCTGTGCCTGAGCATCCTGAAGCACCGGATCCCATCCGGCTGTGTCAGCTGCGGAAAGAAGCAGGTAATCTACGCCGTTCTGAATCTGCTGCTGAGCTGCTGTAATCTGCTCGTCATTCTTCATGCTGTAAGCGAAGGATGCCTCATAGCCATTCTCCTCTGTGAACATTGCCTTCAAGTCCTTGTCGTTAGCTGTACGATATCCAGACTCATTCGGGTCATTGTTGATGATGCCGACTTTAATCAGCTCGCCATCTGCTGCCGGTGCGTCTGCCGCATCGTCTGCTGCCGGCTCATCTGTTGCGTCGTCTGCTGCTGGTGCATCCGCTGTGTCATCTGCTGCCGGTGCGTCTGCTGTGTCGTCTGCCGGTGCGTCTGTCTTTGTGTCATTCGTGGTAGATGCCGGCTCATTGCCGCCCCCACACCCAACTACTCCTACTGCTACTACTGCTACTGCAAGAAATGCTGCTAACTTCTTTCTTAACATGTAATATGTCCTCCCTTTCTAAATATGCGGCACAATTGCCGTCTGTATCTCCTATTTTAGTTTTTTATCGGCGATTCGTCAACAAAAAGTTCCCTTGCATATTTATGTTTGTCGCAATATCCAATATAAGTTTTTCTATTTTAGCATATTTTTGGGACAAGTTTTTTATATTTTTATAAATTTTTATCATTTTCTTTCGTTTTTTTATTATTTTAGTAAATAAATTGAAAAATTATCCTAAAATGCACCCTGCTATTTCCTATTTTTTTTGTCACTTTTTCTTGTTTATATTACTAATATTAATTTTGCAACGGTATATGTTAATTATTTTATGCATTAAAAATTAATATTATGATTGAAAATATTATATGTAAAAATGCCTCTCGTATTTTTTCATCATTTTTGCCCAGGGAAGGGTGACAGCAGGCCGGGAATATGCTACACTTTTCCATAGGCGCCTGATGCGGCTAAATTTAACGAATCGCTCGCCGCTGGCGCACAGTGCATTTGAAGCTTGCTTTTGGAACAATCGGAAAGGAATTTTCAAAGAAAGGAGGCCTTTCGATGGCGGCAAAATATATGCGGCTTGCCAAGATATTAAAAGATTTGCTCCTGCAGAACATGGGAAACGGGGTCTATAAGCTGCCCTCCGAGAAGGTATTGTGCGAAAGGTACCATGTGAGTCGGCAGACGGTCCGGGCTGCGCTGCGGGTGCTGGCAGAGGAGGGGCTGATTGAGACCCGCCAAGGAAGCGGCTCCTATTCCACCGGGCTTGGGGCAAAGTCCAACACTGTGGCCATCCTGATGAACAATGCAGAGGAGTATACGGCGCCCGCCCTATTGGCCGATATCAAATCCTTCCTGCGGAAAAAAGGCTACTCCGCCAACGTCTATTCCACTTATTCCAGGATAGCAAGGGAGCGGAAGCTATTGGAAAGCATCAAGGACGGGGCAATCCGGGGGATGCTTGTGGAAGGGACCCAGACGGCTCTGCCAAACCCGAACTTGGACCTTTACGGCCAGCTTATGGAAAAGGGCGTGCCTGTCCTGTTCCTAGGGGGAGATTACCCGGCCTTTGCCCCTTCCGTCAGCATCAAGGACGACAACTACTCTGGGGGCTACCTGCTGGCGCGGCACCTGATACAGCAGGGGCATACCCATATCGCCGGGATTTTCAAGATGGACGACATCCGGGGGCTGGAACGGTATGGCGGCTATGTGACGGCCCTTCGGGACTTCGGCGTCCCCGCCGCCGACGAGCTGGTGGCCTGGTACACCTCCCCTCTGCTGGAGGCCTTGGAATCCCGCTCAGACACCAGCTTTTTGACGAGATCGGAAG
>CAOKUK010000167.1 GCA_948472595.1 uncultured Eubacterium sp. | reverse complement strand
CGAAGAGGCGGTGGAATCATTGCCTTTCAAAAGGGGGATGCAAAAGGAGGGAACGATCAATGGCTCAGCCCAAAGCCCATGGGCATCAGGTCTTTTAGCTTATAAATGGCGCAGTCCCCATTATCTTTGGCAAGGATGATTTCAAAGCGTTCTGGGTCGCAAAATTCCATCATCACCTGCCGGCAGACGCCGCAGGGCGGCGTGTAGTCTTCCATTTTCCCCCCAGGCCCGCCTACCACGCAGATGGCCTGGAAATCCCGAACCCCTTCGCTGACCGCTTTAAAAAATGCTGTCCGCTCTGCGCAGTTTGTGGGGGTATAGGCGGCGTTTTCAATGTTGCATCCTGTATAGATTTTCCCATCCTGCGCCAGAAGGGCCGCCCCAACTTTAAAATCGGAATAAGGCGCATAAGAATGCTGTAGCTGTGCGGATGCGGCCTCAATAAGCGCAGAAAGATTCTCTTTATCCATATCGCTCCTCCTTGCTGTCTTCTTGTATTAGCTTTTGCAAGGCTTCTATGGAAATGCGGACGGCCATGTCCGTGTCGTGGACGACTGGGTTGGGGAGGCCGGCCTTTTCGCGTTCCTGGTTTGCCATTACAAGGAAGCAGGATCCAATCCTGACATGCAGGCTGCTGGCCGCCACGAACAGGGCGGCAGATTCCATTTCAGAAGCCAGGCATCCCAAGCGTTTCCAAGCTTCCCATTTATGCAGGAGTTCGTAGCTGACGGGCTTGGTTTCTGGGGAATGCTGCCCATAAAAAGAATCCTTGCACTGGACGACGCCCACGTGGAATCTCTGCCCAAGCTTCTTTGCCGCTGCAATCAGAGCGTCTGCAACCTTGATATCTGCCACGGCCGGGAATTCAATCGGGGCGTATTCCCGGCTCGTCCCTTCCATCCGGATTGCCCCGCTGGCAATGACCACATCGCCTCCCATGATATGCTCCTGCATGCCGCCGCAGGTGCCGACCCGGATAAATGTGTCCGCACCGGACATTGCCAGCTCCTCTAAGGCGATGGCCGCAGAGGGGCCTCCAATGCCCGTGGACGTCACGCTCACTATCACTCCGTCTAAGAATCCCGTATAGGTGACGTACTCCCGGCTGTCCGCCATCAGCTTAGGCTGCTCAAAATATTGGGCAATTTTTGCGCACCGCTTCGGGTCGCCGGGCAGAATCACATATTTGCCCACATCGCCCTCCCCTACCTGGATATGGTACTGCTTCCCTGCATGTTCTGAATAATTCATAGACGCTCCCTCCTATTCTTGTGCTGCCATTTTGTATATCGCCAGCATATCCTCTTCATACAGGACTTTGGCCGAGCCCTTTTTCCCGCCGGCTGCAACGCTGCATTTATGCGCCATATCTTCCAGCTCCTCTTTCGTGGGGGAAAGCCCCAACTGGGCAAAGGACGTGGGCATATGGATAGAGCGGAAGAAATCTTCCATGGCTTCAATCCCCTTTAAGGCCACGTCCGCTTCCGTTCCTACGGCAGGCACTCCCATTACCTTTACGGCAAACTGGCAAAAACGGGGCAGGCAATCCTGATAGACATACCTCGCCCAGCTCCCCCAGACTGCCGCCAGCCCTGCGCCATGGGCCACGTCATAGAGGCCTCCCATCTCATGCTCCAGGCCATGGGTGGCAAAGTCGTCCCCGCCATTCCCACAGCCAGTCAGGCCATTGTGGGACAGGCTCCCTGCCCACATCACCTCGGCTCTCGCCTCATAATTCTGCGGGTCTTTTAATAGAATCTTGGCATTTTCCATCACGGTCCGCATCAGCCCTTCTGCAATCCTGTCTGTAAGCGCCATATTCCCGCCGTTCGTGAAATAGCGCTCCATCGTGTGCATCAAGATGTCTGTGCAGCCGCAGGCCGTCTGATAGTCCGGCAGCGTAAGGGTCAGCTCCGGGTTCATGATGGCAAATTTCGGGCGGCAAATGTCGTCCCGGTACCCCCGCTTTATGCCCCCCTCTTCCTTCGTGATTACGGAGCTGTTGCTCATTTCGCTTCCTGCAGCGGCAATGGTCAGCACTGCGCCCACAGGCAGGCAGCCTGCAGCCTTCCTTTTGCGGTCATAAAAATCCCACACATCCCCCTCGTTGGCCACCCCATACCCGATGGCCTTTGCGGAGTCAATCACGCTGCCGCCGCCCACGGCCAGGAGGAAGTCCACACCCTCCTCCTTGGCCAGCTCAATCCCCTTATATACCAGGGAAAGCCTGGGGTTGGGCACCACGCCTCCCAGCTCCACATAGGGAATCCCTTCCTCCTCCAGAGATTCTTTGATGCGCCCCAAGAGCCCGGAGCGCACTGCGCTGCCCGATCCATAATGAAGCAGCGCCTTCGTGCCATGGAATGCCCGCACCTGCTTCCCCGCTTCCTGTTCCGTCCCTTTTCCAAAAATAACCTTCGTAGGCGCATAATAATTGAATGGAAACATGCTTCCTTCTCCTCCTTCCTATCGATGGCAGCCGCCTTCTTTGGGCGCCGCCGTTTATGCGATTTCAAACTGCGAATTATAAAGCTTGGCATAGAACCCTTGCCGCCCCAGCAATTCTTCATGGCTTCCCTGCTCCACAATGTCCCCATCCTTCATCACCAGGATGGTGTCTGCGTCCTTAATGGTGGAGAGGCGGTGGGCAATCACAAAGCTGGTCCTGCCTTTCATCAAATTATTCATGGCTTTCTGAATCCTCCCCTCCGTGCGGGTGTCCACGGAGGACGTCGCCTCGTCCAGAATCAGGATGGGGTTATCTGCAAGGATTGCCCGGGCAATGGTCAAAAGCTGCTTCTGCCCCTGGGACACATTGCTGGCGTCCTCATTCAGCTCCATCTGATAGCCGCCTGGCAATGTGGAGATGAAATGGTGCGCATGGGCAGCCTTCGCCGCCGCCACCACTTCCTCATCCGTGGCGTCCAGCCTGCCATAGCGGATGTTTTCCATAATGGTGCCCTGGAAGAGCCAAGTGTCCTGCAGCACCATGCCAAAGTTTTCCCGCAGGGCGCTGCGCTCAAAATCCCGCACGTCATGCCCATCCACCCGGATGCTCCCTCCCTGCACATCGTAGAAGCGCATCAGGAGCTTTACCATCGTCGTCTTCCCAGCCCCGGTAGGGCCTACAATCGCCACTGTCTGCCCAGGCTCCACCTGGCAGTTGAAGTCATGTATCACGACTTTCTCTGCATCATAGCCAAACCGCACATGCTCAAAAGAGACCCGGCCTTCCATTTCTTTCGGCTGCACAGGATGCTCTGGACAAAGCTCCTCCTCTTCCTCCCCCAAAAACTCAAAGACCCGTTCTGCGGCTGCGGCAGTGGACTGCAGCATATTGGAGACCTGAGCCACTTGGGTGATGGGCTGGGTAAATTGGCGGACATATTGGATGAAGGACTGGATCTCGCCCACCTCAATAACCCCTCGGATGGCCAGCATGCCGCCTGACACGGCTACGGCCACATAGCCCAAATTCCCCACAAAGCCCATAATGGGCTGCATCATGCCAGAGAGGAATTGGGATTTCCATGCGGATTGGTACAGCTTCCCATTGGTGTCATGGAACTCCTTTAACATATCCCCTTCCTTGTTGAAGGCCTTGACAATGTTGTGGCCGCTGTAGACCTCTTCCACCTGCCCATTGATTTCCCCCAAATATTTCTGCTGCGCCACAAAGTATTTTTGGGAGAATTTCACCACAACCCCAATCAAAAAAGCGGAAATGGGCAGGATGACCAAGGCAATGACGGTCATCAAAGGGCTGATGCTCAGCATCATGGCTAAAATCCCCACCAAAGTCGCTACTGAGGTAATCAATTGGGTGATGCTCTGGCTCAGCCCCTGCCCCAGAGTGTCAACGTCATTGGTGATTCTGGAAAGCACTTCTCCCACCGTCCGGGACTCGAAGTATTTCATTGGCATCCGGTTGATTTTGCATGAAATGTCCTCCCGGAACCGAAAGCAAATTTTCTGGGTAATCCCCGTCATGACCCATCCCTGCACAAAAGAACAGGCTGCGCTGACGGCATAAATGCAGACAAGGAACAGCAGGATTTCCCCAATCTTCCAAAACCGGATGCCGCCCGTCCCGGAAACCTTGGCCACCAGGCCGTTAAAAAGCTCTGTGGTTGCCTTTCCTAATATCTTAGGCCCCACAATCCCAAAAACCGTGGAAGCCACCGCAAAGACAAGCACCAACAGAACGCCAAACTTATAACGTCCCATATATTGCAGCAATTTTGCGATTGTGCCTTTAAAATTCTTAGCCTTCTCCCCAGGCATCATGCCGCCTGGCCCGTGTCCATGCCCCATCCTTCTGGGCCTTCTTGCTCCGCTCATCTTGCCGCACCTCCTTGCAATTCTTCTTCTGACAGCTGAGACCTTGCGATTTCCTGGTATGTCTCGCAAGTCGCCATCAGCTCCTGATGCGTCCCTTGGCCAACCGCTTTCCCATCCTCCAGCACGAGAATCTGATCCGCATGCAGGATTGTGCTGATCCGCTGCGCCACAATAATCACGGAAGCGTTCCTGGTCTTTGCGGCCAAAGCTTTCCGAAGCGCCACATCCGTCTTATAGTCCAAAGCAGAAAAGCTGTCATCGAACAGGAAGATCCTGGGCGCCTTGGCCACCGCCCTTGCAATGGAAAGCCTCTGCTTCTGCCCGCCGGACACATTTGCGCCCCCTTGGGCGATGGGGCTTTCATACCGATCCTCTTTCTCTAAGATAAAGCTTTCTGCCTGGGCAATCTGCGCCGCCTCCTTCATCGCCTCCTCTGTCACGTTTCCCGCAAACTGCAGGTTCGTGGCGATGGTGCCAGAAAACAGCACGCCCTTTTGCGGCACATAGCCAATCAGGGCGCGCAGCTCTTTCTGCGCCATATCCCGGATGTCTATCCCATCTATGGCAATCCGCCCTTCCGTCACATCATAGAACCTGGGAATCAAGTTCAAAAGCGTAGACTTCCCGCATCCGGTGCTTCCGATAATGGCAGTGGTCTTCCCAGGCTCTGCCGTGAAGGAGATATGGGAAATGGCATGCTCTTTTGCCCCCGGATAAGAAAAAGACACATCCTCAAAGGACACTTTCCCTTGAAAGCCCTGGGCCGGAGGGCTTGCAGGAGCCGGCGGGTCTATAATGGACTCCTGGGTACGGATTACCTCATCAATCCGATTTGCCGCCACGCCTGCCCGGGGCAGCATGACCGACACCATGGTAATCATCAAAAATGCCATGACAATCTGCATGGTGTAGGTAATGAACGCCATCATATCCCCTACCTGCAGGGCGCCCAAATCCACGCCCTTAGAGCCGAACCACACAATCATGACGGTAATGCAGTTCATAATCAGCATCATGGCCGGCATCATCATGGACATCATGCGGCTGGTAAACAATTGGGTCTTCATCAAATCCCGATTCGCCCCGGCAAACCGCTTTTCTTCAAATTCCTCCCTGGAAAAAGCCCGTATCACAGGCGCGCCGGTCAGAATTTCCCTGGAAACCAGGTTCAGCCGATCCACCAAGGACTGCATTTTCTTGAATTTCGGCATGGTCACAGACATCAGAATCCCCACCAGCAGGATAATGCTCCCGACAGCCACCCCGATAATCCACCCCATGCCCGTCTTGGTATGGGCGACTTTAAACACCCCGCCAATTCCAATGATTGGGGCATAGGCCACCATGCGCAGCAGCATCACCGACACCATCTGGATTTGCTGGATATCGTTCGTGCTCCTGGTAATCAGGGAAGCTGTGGAGAACCGTTCCATTTCCCCATGGGAAAAGGCCACCACCTTTTGAAATACCTGCCCCCGCAAATCCAGCCCCAGCTTGGCGGACACCCAGGCGGACAGAAGCCCTACCAAGATAGAGGACAGCATCATGACAACCGCCATCGCCAGCATTTTCCCACCCGTGCGGAGCATATAGCTGTTCTGGTAGCTCTCCAAATTCCAGCCTAAGGCCTCATACTCTGCCTGGACGGCAAGCCTTGCGCGCTGAGCTATCAGTGCGCTGCCCATGCCCTCCTTCGCCTCTTCGATTGCCGACAGAATCTGCTCCTTGCCCGGCTGCGCCTCTTTGGATCCTATGGGCGCGCCCTCGCCTGACCGCATGCTTTCCAACATAATCAAAGGCATGCCAATCATCTCGTCCAGTTCATCCAATTCCTCCGGCTCCAATGCATTCCGCTTATAATTGCCATCCTAGCC
>CAOKUK010000166.1 GCA_948472595.1 uncultured Eubacterium sp. | reverse complement strand
ATATCCCAGGATACGGTGTTGGCTTCCCCGCAGGCCAGTCCTGCCATAATGGTCAGCATGTCGCCTGTGACGTTGACGCACTTGCCGTCCCCCTGCAGTGCGGAGCGGTAAAGGCAGTCTGCGGCGCCGGCTTCCGCCACGACCATAATCGGCGGATCCTCTTGGAAGCGGTTGGCAAAGTATCCCACCACTGCCCCAGAAAGGGAGCCTACGCCAGCCTGGATAAAGATGTGGGTGGGGCGGCAGCCATCGTCTGCAAGCTGCTGGTCGGCCTCTAAGGCAAGGGTGCCATAGCCTTGCATAATCCAGGTGGGGATTTTCTCATAGCCTTCCCAGGCGGTGTCCTGCACCATAATCCCCCGCTCGGTCTCGGCGGCCTCCTTGGCTGCCATGCGCACGCAGTCGTCATAATTGAGGTCTTCAATCGTGACGGTGGCGTTCTCCTTGGCGATATTCTCAAGGCGCGTCTGGGTAGTGCCTTTGGGCATGCGCACGACGCATTTCTGCCCCAGCTTGTTGGCCGCCCAGGCGACGCCCCGGCCATGGTTGCCGTCCGTGGCGGTAAAGAAGGTGGCCTGGCCGAAATCCTTGCGCAGCTTCTGGGAAGTCAGGACCTGGTAGGGCACCTCGCTGATATCCTTGCCAAGTTCCTCCGCAATATGCCTTGCAATGGCATAGGAGCCGCCCAGCACCTTGAAGGCGTTCAGGCCGAAACGGTAAGATTCATCCTTTACATAGAGGCGTTCCAGCCCCAGGTATTTTGCCAAGCCAGACAGGCGGGTCAGCGGGGTGGCTGCGTACTGCGGGAAACTCTTGTGGAAATGGATAGCTTTCTCCATTTCTGCAAGGGACATGTGCCCCAGCTGTTTGTCATCGCTTTTTGGCATTTTGTTGAGAACCCATTTGATGGGGCGCTCCGTTGCGTTGCTCATGATACAATCCTCCTCCATAGTGTTTGTGAATGGCTGCAGCGATTCTACATATTGGCAGATTCATTTGCAGTTGTTCTATCATTTTTTGTGACTTTTGTTGCCTCTCTACATCCATTATAGCAGGTAATCTGAAAAAATCAACAGAAAAATAAAAAAATTATTATTATAAAAAAAATTTATTATAAAAAAGCTTGCAATCTGTCAAAAAGGATGATAATATAAAGCTATCAAGAAGGGGATTTGTATAAATTGCACGAGGCAGAGAAAAAGGGTGTTGCAAAGATGCCGTCAGTGCGTATGGATTTTGGGGGTATTTGCAGGGAAGCGCCGTCAAAAGGCGCAGGATTTCAAATTCCAAAGGAAGAAGGAGGAGAGATGGGCAAGGAGAAGAAAGGCAGCGCGTCTGCCGCATTGTTTGATTGGAATGGGAAGCCGACAGTTGGGCAGGCGCTGCCGTTGGCGCTGCAGCATGTGGTGGCCATGATTGTGGGGTGCGTGACGCCGGCAATCATTGTGGCCAGCGTCGGAGGGCTATCGGATGAGGATTCCGTTATTTTAATCCAGGCAGCCTTGGTGCTGTCAGCGATCACTACATTCGTGCAGCTCTACCCATTGCGCAAGGGGAAGCTGGCGTTTGGGTCCGGGCTTCCGGTCATTATGGGCATTAGTTTTGCCTATGTGCCCACCATGCAGGCCATAGCTGGGGATTTTGGCATTGGTACGATTTTAGGCGCTCAGGTGGTGGGCGGCGCAATCGCCATTTTGGTGGGGATATTCATCAAGCAGATCCGCAAGTTCTTCCCGCCCCTGATAACTGGGACGGTGGTATTTGCCATTGGGCTGTCGCTGTACCCTACGGCCATTAATTATATGGCAGGCGGGACCAGCAATGAGAAATACGGCTCTTGGGAAAATTGGCTGGTGGCTTTCCTCACGCTGGTGATTGTGACGGCTCTGAACCACTATGGGAAGGGGATTTGGAAATTATCTTCTATATTAATAGGGATTGTCGCAGGGTATGTCGTCTCGCTGTTTTTTGGGATGGTGGATTTTTCGGCCATTGCAGGCGCATCTTTTTTCCAGCTTCCCAAGCCCCTGCATTTTGGGGTTGTTTTTGAGCCGTCCTCCTGTGTGGCGCTGGGCGTGCTGTTCGCCATCAACTCCATCCAGGCCATTGGGGACTTCACGGCGACCACCACGGGCGGCATGGACAGGGTGCCTACGGATGAGGAGCTGAACGGCGGCATAGTGGCATACGGGGCCTGCAATATTTTCAGCGCCCTCTTTGGGGGCTTGCCTACTGCCACTTTCAGCCAGAACGTGGGGATTGTGGCCTCCACGAAAGTGGTGGCGAAGCGGGTGTTTCGAATGGCTGCCTGCATACTGCTGGTGGCGGGGCTTATCCCGAAATTTTCCTCCCTGCTGATGACGATTCCGAATTGCGTGCTGGGCGGAGCCACGGTGTCGGTATTTGCCTCTATCGCAATGACAGGCGTGAAGCTGGTGACTGCGGCTCCCATGAATTTCCGCAATACGACGATTGTGGGGCTGGCCATTGCGCTGGGGATGGGGATTACCCAGGCAAATGCGGCTCTGGCAAGCTTCCCGGGCTGGGTGACGACAATCTTTGGCAGGTCTCCCGTGGTGCTTGCCACAATTACGGCAGTCATTTTGAACCTGGTGCTGCCCAAGGAGCAAGAGGATAAAGCGATTGAGATTATGAAGGAGGATTCATTATGTTGATAGTGGGAAATGGCAGGCTTTTTACGAGAGACGGCAGCCTCCCTTATATAGAAAATGGGGCAGTGGCCATTGAAGGGACAAAGATTGCAGAAGTGGGGGATGCGAAGGCCATAAAGGAGAAATACAAGGATGCGGAGTACATAGACGCAAAAGGCGGCGTGATTATGCCGTCATTTATCAACACCCATGAGCACATTTACAGCGCCATGGCCAGGGGGCTTAGCATTCAAGGATACAATCCCCAAGGCTTTCTGGACATCTTGGATGGCCAGTGGTGGACGATAGACCGGCGCCTTACTTTGGAGCAAACCAGATACAGCGCCATGGACACCATGATTTCCTGTATCCGCAATGGGGTGACGACGATTTTCGACCACCATGCCAGCTTCGGGCATATCAAAGGGAGCCTGTTTGCCATTGCGGAGGCTGCGAAGGAGCTGGGGGTGCGCGCCTGCCTGTGCTATGAGGTGTCCGACCGGGACGGCATGGACAAAGCCAAAGAGTCCGTCATGGAAAATGCAGAATTTATCCGCTATGCCCAAAAGGACAATGCCGATATGCTGGCAGGGATGATGGGGATGCATGCCCAATTCACCATTTCAGACGCCACGATGGAGCTTGCGGCTGCCAATAAGCCGGAGGGCGTAGGATACCATATCCATGTGGCGGAAGGCGTGGAAGACCTCCATGACTGCCTGAAAAAATATGGGAAACGGATCGTGGATCGCCTGATGGACTGGGAAATCCTAGGGGAGAAGACATTGCTTGGGCATTGCATTTACATTAATTCCCATGAGATGGACTTGATTAAGGAGACGGACACCATGGTGGTGCACAATCCAGAATCCAATATGGGAAATGCCTGCGGCTGCCCGCCTACGATGGAGTTGGTGCGCAGGGGGATTTTGGTTGGTCTTGGGACAGACGGCTACACCCATGACATGACAGAGTCCTATAAGGTGGCGAACGTGCTGCACAAGCACCATCTGTGCGACGCCAACGCAGCTTGGGGCGAGGTGCCGAAGATGCTGTTCGAAAATAATGCAGCCATTGCAGGCCGTTATTTCCAAGCCCCGCTGGGCGTGCTGAAGGAAGGGGCGGCGGCAGACGTCATTGTGGTGGATTACGACCCGCCTACCCGGCTGGACGCAGGCAACCTCAATGGCCATATCCTGTTTGGCATGACAGGCAGGGATGTGGTGGCCACCATCGGAAATGGGAAAGTCCTGATGAAGGACAGGGAAGTGAAGGTGGCGGACGTTTCGGAAGTGATGGCAAAATGCAGGGAAGAGTCTGCAAAGCTTTGGAAGAGCATAAACGGATAAGGAGGAACGATAATGAGCGATATTATGACATGTATGCCGTTTGGCCAGCTTTTGCGCTGGGTGCGAGAAGAGCATGATGGGAAAGGGACGGTGTTCGGGGTGCGCAGGCCTTATCGGGCAGTTCCTGGGAAAGGCCAGGAAATCTTTGGCCGCAGCCTGGAAACGCCTATTGGGCCTGCGGCAGGCCCTAACAGCCAATTGGCGCAGAATATTGCGGCTGCTTACTATGCAGGGAGCCGGTTCTTTGAGCTGAAGACCGTGCAGATTATGGACGGGGCGGAACTGGCGGCCTGCGTGAACAAGCCCTGCATCAAGGCGGATGACGAATGCTACAACTGTGAGTGGTCCACAGAGCTTTATGTGCCCCAGGCACAGGAGGAATACATCAAAGCCTGGTTCCTGCTGTCCTTTATGGCCAAAGAATATGGCTTGGGCAGCGCAGACGGCTTCCAATTTAATATCAGCGTAGGCTACGACCTGGCCGGGATTAAGTCGGAGAAAATTGACGCTTTTATTGAGAATATGAAAGACGCCAAGGATACGGAGACTTTCCAGGAATGCAAAAGGATTCTGCTGGCTCATGTAGGGGAATATAAGAATGTGACCAAAGAGGATATTGAGGCGATTCCTTCCGCCATCTGCAATTCCGCCACCATTTCCACCCTCCATGGCTGCCCGCCCCAGGAAATCGAGAGCATTGCCAACTATCTGCTGACGGAAAAGAAGATGCACACTTTCATCAAATGCAACCCAACGCTTCTGGGCTACGAGTATGCCAGGGAGACCTTGGATCAGATGGGCTATGACTATATTGCCTTTGGAAGGTTCCATTTTGAAGACGACCTGCAGTATGCGGACGCCGTCCCCATGCTGCAGCGCCTCATGAAACTCTCTGCGGATTTGGGCTTAGAGTTCGGCGTGAAGATTACGAACACATTCCCGGTAGACGTCAAAGCCCAGGAACTGCCCAGCGAAGAGATGTATATGTCCGGAAAATCCCTGTATCCTTTGTCTATTGCCCTGGCCGCCAAGCTTTCCAGGGAATTTGGCGGGAAGCTTCGGATTGCATACTCCGGCGGCGCAGACGCCTTTAATATCCGCAGGATTGTGGGCGCAGGGGTATGGCCTGTCACGGTGGCCACCACCATCTTGAAGCCTGGCGGCTACCAAAGGCTCAAGCAGATGGCGGAGCTTTTAGATGAGATGGGCTTTGCTCCCTTCCGGGGCATTGACGCAGAAGCTTTGTTCCAGGCGGCAGAAGACGCCAAGACAGACAGGCACCACACCAAGCCCGCCAAGCTGCCTGTTTCCCGGAAGACCGCCGAGAAAGTGCCCTTGCTGGGCTGCTATACGGCTCCCTGCGAGGATGCCTGTCCCATCCACCAGGAGATTACCACTTATGTGAAATTAGCGGGCGAGGGGCGCTATGAGGATGCCCTTCGGGTAATTCTGAACAAGAATGCCCTCCCCTTTATCACAGGCACTATCTGCGCCCATGGATGCCAGAGCCACTGCACCCGGAATTTCTATGAGACCCCGGTGCAAATCCGCGATACCAAGCTGCTCTGTGCGCAGAAGGCCTTTGACAGCGTCCTTGGCACGGTGAAGGCAGAGGGGGGCTGTCCCCAAAAGGTAGCTATTGTAGGCGGAGGCCCTTCTGGCATGGCGGCGGCGTTCTATCTGGCCAGGGCAGGCGCAGCCGTCACCCTCTTTGAGAAACGGGAAACATTGGGCGGCATTGTCAGTGCAGTCATCCCCGATTTCCGCATTGACGACAGCGTAATCGGCAAAGATGCCGCCTTGCTCCGCCAGCTGGGGGTGGACATCCGATGCGGCAAGGAAGCCCCGCCATTGGAAGAGCTGAGGGCGGAATACGGCAATGTCATCCTGGCGGTAGGCGCCTATAAGCGCAGCCAGCTGGAGCTTGAAGGGGAATTGGCCTACAATGCGCTGGAATTTTTGGAGGATTTCAATAAGACAGGAGGCAATGTGAAGCTAGGCAAGCATGTGGCAGTCATTGGCGGCGGCAATACCGCAATGGATACAGCCAGGGCAGCCAAACGGTGCCAGGGCGTGGAGCGCGTGTCCCTAGTGTACCGCCGCACCAAGCGCTATATGCCTGCAGACGAGCAGGAGCTGCAGCTGGCCATCGAGGACGGCGTGGAATTCCAGGAGCTCCTTGCGCCCGTTCAGCGAGGGGGAGGCGGGTTGGTGTGC
>CAOKUK010000165.1 GCA_948472595.1 uncultured Eubacterium sp. | reverse complement strand
CTCTGTCCCCCTCGGAAAAAGCCGCCTCCGGCCTTTCAAAGCATTCCTGCGCCGCCGCAATGCGCCCTGCGCCTGCAAAGAAGCAAAGCAGGCATGCTGCGCTCCGCAGAATAACGGCGAGCCATGCCCTGCCTTGGCTGCGGCGCTTGGCCATAACGGCAAGATATGCCGCAAAAACCAGCATTCCTGCGGCAATGAAGGGGCTGGGAGCCCTTCCATACAGAACCCCCAGCAGCAGGGACAGTGTCAGGCAGCAAAGAATTCGGTTAACCACCCGCATCCTCCTCCACTTCGTTTATGATTTCCTCTTCCCCCTCTTTTATCTGCTCCTCCTGGCTCTTCGCATTGCCGTCTAAGTAATCCAGATTCCGCTCATAGATATCGGACAGCTTGAACTTTTCCCGATAGACCACATTGTTGTCCCCATTGACGGAAATCTGCACTTTGTTGACACTTGGCAGCTCAGCCAGGGAATTGACAATGGAATAGATGACGATTGGCTCAGAGACGTCAAAATTCTGGCTTAGGAATCCCTCGTTCAAATTGACAAAGCAGACCCCATCGGAAAGCGACACGCCCAGCAGCTTCGTGTCTTCTGGAATGGCGGGGCGGAGCCCCTCTTTGCTGGGTCCTTTCAGCAGCTGCTCTAATACCAGCTTTTCCAGGGAGATATTGCTGCTGTAATGCACTTCCTGAACCTCCTGCACCAGCTTTGTCCCTTTCTTGTTGGCAAAATAAAGGGTGATGCTGGCTGTCTGTATGGTGTTAATCTGCTCTCCCGGATTCTCGATAAAGCTCTCCGCCGTCATTAGGCCAATCAGCGTTCCGTTGGCGTCCACCAAGGGCGTATCGCCTACATAGAAGGAAATGCATTCCACCCCTTCCACCTGGGTCAGCGTCCGGACAAAAGCCGCCCTGCACAGCACCTCGCTCACATTATCCATTTCCCCGTAAGCAACATTAAAATACAGGTACAGCTGGGCATTCTCCAGCTTCCAGGACAACAGCTCCACTTCCTTGGGCGCTGCCTTGCGGATATCCGGGCTGTCCGTATCCTGGAACAGCCGATCCAAAAACTCCTGCACCATGCCCTTGGCGTCTTCTGCCTGCGGCTCGTACCCCACCGCCACGGTCTTCGTCTTCTCTTTATTCACATAGTATAAATGATATTCCGATGCATCCTCCTGCTCTTTTCCGCATCCCGCCAACACAAGCAAGGATGACGCCGCTATAAGCATAAGGAGAGCCAGAAGCTGCATCGGCCTTTTCATGCTTTTCTCCATTCCACCCTCCTAAGAGCTTCCCGTATAGCAAACCATTTACCTCACCCCACGTAAGCCAGAGGAATGCGCACAGTAAAAATCGTGCCTTCCCCCTCCTTGCTGTGAGCCTTGATGGCTCCCCGGTGCATCAGAATCGCATTCCTGGTAATGGCAAGCCCCAGGCCTGTGCCCTTGATTTCCCTGGAGTGGGACTTGTCCACCCGGAAAAACCTCTCATAGATATGCTCCAAAGACTCTTCCGGTATCCCAATTCCGGAATCCTCCACCCGCACGAAGAAATACTTGTGGTCCGCATTCAAGGTCACATGGACCCAGCCATCTTTTTTATTGTACTTTATGGCATTCTCCACCAAGTTATTGAGGGCTAAGGACAGCTTCACCTCGTCCACTTCTGCGCTCACCGGGCGGAAGCTTTCCAACACCAGCTCAATGCTCTGCTTTTCCGCAATGGGGCGGAGCCTTTTCATAATCATTTCCAGCAGCTCATTGATATTTACCACGGAGATATTCAGCGTCCCCGCCGACCTGTCCATCTTCACCAAAGACAGCAGGTCGTTGATAATGGTATTCTCACGCTCAATCTCTTCCGTAATGTCCCCCATGAACTCCTTGTACAGCTCTGCCGGCACATCTTCCTGGCTCAGCAGGGAATCCGCCAGAACCTTCATGGAGGTCAGGGGCGTCTTCAGCTCATGGGACACGTTCGCCACAAATTCCTGCCGGGAATCGTCAATGGCGCGCATCCTGCCCAGCATCTGGTTAAAGGCGTTGGACATGGCCTCTGTCTCCGTATAATCCGAAACCATCAGCCTCTCGTCCACATCCTCCGCCTGGATTTCCTCCAAGGATTTCGTCATTTTCCCAAAGGGGCGCACTAAGAGCTTTGCGCAGAAAAAGGCGGCCAATAGCACGACGACGCCGCTTGCTATCTCGATTACATGGGCATTGTCCCGGAGGAAATCATAATTCATCATGATGCTGTCCGTGGAGACACTGACTAGCATCACCCCCTGGTTCTCCTCCGCATCTGCGCTTTTCAAGGGGATGGCCAGCTCAATATAACGGTTCTTGGAATCGTACTTCGTAATCTCCTCCCCCTGGAAGCTGCGGACCACTTCCTCCGAGATAATCGTCTTCCCTGTGTCCAGCCCATAAGTGTCCTGCACAATCTGGAAGCCAGGGTTTACCAGAAGCACCCGCCCATCGTAGACATTGGAAAGCTGCTTCAACTGCGCATTGATGACCTCTGAGGAGGTATCCGCAATATAATTGTATGTAACCACCTGGCTGCCCAACACCTTGGCCTGGCTCAAGACATCAATGCTGCGGTTGGAGACCGCCCGGCTCTCATAGCTGGCAAGGACTCCCATGCGCAGCACGATATTGGGGGCTATCCCCACAAACGCCACTAATAGGAACAGCCGGAATTTCAGGCTGTGAAATAATTTCAGCTTCTTCATCTTAGCCCCTTATCCCTGATAATAATAGCCCACGCCCCATTTGGTGTGCACATACTTGGGCTCGCTGGGGTTGCGCTCAATTTTCTCCCGAAGCCGCCTCACATGCACGTCCACCGTGCGCACGTCCCCTGGGTATTCATAGCCCCAGACCAAGTTCAGCAGGTTCTCCCGGCTGTAGACCTTGTTGGGGTTCAGCACGAGGAGCTCCAGCAAATCAAATTCCTTCGCAGTCACATTGATTTCTTTTCCCAGGATGAACAGCCGCCTGCTCTCACAGTCCAAGCGCAAATCCCCATGCTCCACAATCTTAGGGTTCTCCTCCTTGGGGGGATTGGGCGCAGTCCTGCGCATAATGGCCTTAATCCTGGCTTTTACCTCCAGGATGTTGAAGGGCTTCGTAATATAGTCGTCCGCGCCGTATTCCAAGCCCAGGATCTTATCCATGTCATCCCCCTTGGCGGTGAGCATCACCACCGGAATCGTGGAGAACTCCCGAATCTGCTGGCACACTTCAAATCCATCCACTTTGGGCAGCATCACGTCCAGCAAGACCAGGTCATACTTGCGCTCCCTTACAAGCCGCAGGGCTTCCTCGCCATCGTAGGCGCAGTCCACCTCCATGCCATCCTGCTCTAAGCTGAAACGGATGCCCTTCACAATCAATTTTTCATCATCCACTACCAGAACTTTTTTTGCCATTGTCTCCTCCTGCCTTTTTCATAGCGATACAGCCCTCTGCCACTATTCCACTTTGATGCTGTCCTTGATTTTAGAAAACACGCCTTCCTTGATGCCCTGTATCTTCATCAAATCCTCCACCTGGGAAAAGCCTCCGTTCTCTTCCCTCCATGCGAGGATGCTCTTTGCCTTAGCGGCGCCAATGCCTGGGAGCGCCATTAAGTCAGACTCTGTGGCAGTGTTCAGGTTCACCTTGCCATCCGCTCCCTCGCCTCCCTGCCCTTCCTGAGCCAACGCTGCCTGGGCGGCCTCCTCCTGGCTCATGACATAGACCATCTGGCCGTCCTTTAAAGGCTCCGCCTGGTTCAAGGAGCGGGCGTCCGCCTCTGGCGCCAGCCCGCCAGCCAGCTCAATGGCTTGAAATATGCGCGCATCACCAGGAAGGGCATATACGCCCGGGCTTGCCACTGCGCCGCTTACCTGGACATAGATTTGGGACTGCGGCGCGCCGCCCTCTCCCTCCACAGAAGCGTCCTTGGGCTCCTCGGAAGAAGCATCGGCAAGAGCGCCCTCCTGCCCTGCGCTTTCAGAATCGAAAAACAGGACGCCCTCCTCCTGGCCGCAGCCAGACAATAGGCACAGCAGCATGAGCACATATGCGAAACGCTGTATTTTCTTGCTTTTTTCTATTCTTTCCATTCTTTTCTCACCTTTCTGAAAAACAAATTGCATGCGATGAGAAAAGCCTTTTTCACGAATCCTTTTTTATTGTATCGAAAATTTTGCCGTATGGCAAGGCTATTTTTCTCAAAAAAATGGGAATTTGCTGCCATTTTCGCAAACAGAGCCCCCTGGCTGTGTTTGCCACAGCCTGAGGGCTCCGCTGCCTTCCTAAGATTCCCATTTAAACAAGATTATCCCCCCGATGCACACTGCCATCCCTATCACTTTGCGCCATTCAAAGGGCTGCTTTTCCGTTCCGAACATGCCAAATACCTCTATCACATAAGCCACAAGCAGCTGGGCGACCACTATCAGCATCACGGCCTGGGCGGGCCCTAAGGCCGCCATGCTTTTAATGACGGTATAGGTGATGAACGCCCCTATCACCCCGCCTAAAAGCATGTACTTCGGCTCTATTTCCAAAATCCCCGCAAAGCTGCTCCGATCCGTAAAGAACCATGTGACCAGGCAAATCGCCAATGCGGAAAACTGCACCCAGCTATTGCTCACCCACATACTGGTATGTTTCGTCACCTCCGTATTAAACACGCCCTGCACGCTCATCAAAGCCCCTGACAGAAGGGCAATCAAGATTCCAACCATGGCTTCCCATTCTCCTTACCACTATTTCTATAGGATAACCATCATTGGCTAATTTATACATTTCTCAGATTCCCCTCGCTCAATACTGCCCCAAAACCGCCCTTAATTTCCCTGCCATCTCATCCACATGCTGCTTCTCTATGACAAGCGGCGGCACGAACCGCAGCACATTATTGCCTGCGGTAATGAGGATCAGCCCTTGCTCCAGAGCCTTTGCGCTCACCTCCCCGGCTGGCACAGACGCCTCAAGCTCCAGGCCCTGCATCAGCCCAAGCCCGCGCCTTTCCTTTACAACCCCATATTCTTCCCTCATCTGTTCCAGCTGCCTTGTCAGGCACTCCGAGATTTCCCGGACATGCTTCAGAATCTTCTGCCCTTCAAAAATATCAAACACCTTGCTGACAGCCGCCCCTACAAAGGGGTTCCCCCCATAGGTGGTGCCATGATCCCCTGGCTTTAGGGAAGCCTTTGCCACATGCTCCGCCATCACAAAGGCCCCTACCGGAACGCCGCAGCCCAATGCCTTGGCACAGGCCATGATGTCCGGCTTCACCCCATATTTCTGCCATGCGAACATGTGCCCCGTCCTGCCCATGCCGCATTGGATTTCATCCAGGATCATCAGGATATCCTCCTGCCCGCAGATTTCCTTAACGCCTCTTAAGAAATCCTCCTCGGCAGGGTAAATCCCCCCCTCTCCCTGGACGGTCTCCAGAATAATAGCGCAGGTTTTCCCATTCACCAGCCGCTTTACGCTTTCCAGGTTGTTGTATTCTGCAAACTTTACAATCCCAGGCAGCGGCTCAAAAGGCTCCCTGTAATGGGCATTCCCCGTCACAGCCAAGGCTCCCAGGCTCCTTCCATGGAAGGAATGCTCCATGGCAATGATTTCATGGTCTGTCCTGCCATCCTTTGCGTATGCATATTTCTTTGCGGCTTTTATCGCCCCCTCAATGGCCTCCGTGCCGCTGTTCGTGAAAAACACGCGATCCAGCCCGGAAGCAGCGCAGATTTTCTCCGCCGCCTCTATGGTAGGCTGGTTATAATACAGATTGGAAGTGTGCATCAGCTTGTCAATCTGCCCTTTCAAAGCCTCCTGGTATTCCCGATTCCCATACCCCAGCGCCTGCACGGCAATCCCCGCCGCAAAGTCCAGGTACTTCTTCCCTTCCGTATCATAGAGGTACACGCCCTCCCCATAATCCAGCACAATCGGATAACGGTTGTATGTATGTAAAATATGGCTTTCCGCCCGCCCTATCTGGCTATTCGCTTCCATAAAGCCTCTCCTTCCTTCTGGCAGGGCCACTGCAGCGCCTGCCCTGATAGCATTGCCTCATGCCTCCGCCTTGTCCTGGCAAAAATATCAGGCACATGATTCACCGTTCCTTTCGCATGGGCATGCTAGGCAGAAACGTAGAACCTTTCCTCTCCATCCCCTAAAATCGCCGTGCCGATTAGATCGGAAGAGCACACG
>CAOKUK010000164.1 GCA_948472595.1 uncultured Eubacterium sp. | reverse complement strand
CGCAAAGGCTTTCCTGAGCGTCTTAGCCTCCCTTAGCGATTAGTTTGCCGGAGCGTTGCCCCGTCTGAACAGGGGGATTGCCCACCCAGGGCTGCGACCTGTTAGGCAATATCCCCCTTGAAGAGCCGCCATCCTGTTAGGCAATATCCCCCCTTGAAGAGCCGCCATCCTGTTAGGCAATATCCCCCCTTAAAGGGGTCGTTATCCTATTAGCAAGCCCAATACCCTCCGGTTGCGTCATAATTTCCCCCAGTGAGGAAATCGGAAGCCGGGGAAGCCAGCATAATGGCAAGCCCGATGAAATCATAAGGCTCGCCCAGCCTGCCAATTGGAAGCCTCTTTAAGAAGTTCTGGTATACGGCAGATTCCGGGTCAAACATCCACTCGGTCAAATCGGAACGGAACACCGTAGGATTGATCGAGTTCACATTGATTTTGTATTTTGCAGACAAATCGCAGGCCATGGACTGGATCATTAAATCGCAGGCGCCCTTAGAAGCGCAGTAGCCGGTATAGCCAGCCATGCCCATCTTGGAACGCGCGGAAGACACGACCACGATCTTGCCGCCTTCGCCCTGCTTTGCCATCTGCTCTGCAGAGGCCTTGCATACCACGTAAACGCTCTTTAAGTCAGCGTCCATGATGTATTGCCAATCCTCTACGGACTGCTCCATGATGTTCTGCGGCTTGTTGTACCCATGGGCCACAGCCAGGATATCCAGCCTGCCATAGGTGTCTACGGCAAACTTCACGATTTTGTCCACATCTTCGCTCTTGGAAGGGTCGCCGGAAATCAAAGCGCATTCCCCGCCTTCATGTGCGATTTGCTCTGCCACGGCATTTAATTTATCAGCATTGCGCCCGGTGATGACCACTTTGGCGCCGCTCATGGCATAAGCCACGGCGATTGCCCCGCCTAACGCCCCGGTTGCCCCTGTTACAATTGCCACTTTATCCTTGATGGAAAACAAATTTTCCACAAATTCTCTCTGTACGTTGACCATAGCTGCGCTCCTCCTTATGCTTCCGGATAATTGATGATAACCAGCATCTTTGCCGGCTTGCCGCTCTCATTCTTCAGCCCGCGCCCCTCGTTTGGCGGGAAGCTGATGCTCTCGTTCGCATGGATGACATATTTCTTACCGTCCTTGTCAGTGACAGTCATCTCGCCTTCCAGGACATAGTATACTTTTTCCAATGGGTTGTCCTCGTAAGCCCAGTCAGCGCCGCCGTCCGGCTCGAATTCGGATACGCCAATCCAGAATTTCGCTGCCCCGGTCTCATCCTTGCCATGATAACGCTTGCAGGTTACGCCGAAATGTCCCGGGGGAAAATAAGGCTCCAGCTCTTCATAAGTTCTCTTAACCATAACAGTTGCTCCTTTCCATTTTTTATATTGTGTGGGATATTCTACAGTTACACATTGGCTTGTGTTGGTATAGTTATAAAATAAAAAGATATATTCCGCAAGAAGGCACTTTTTGGTAATGTAAGCGGGAAATGGAAGTATAATTTCCATTTGGTGTCTGGAAAAATCAACAAATTTTTTTGAAAAAATTAGATAAGTTGCATAAAAAATGATGTTTTTCAGAAGAGTATCTGAAAAAATATACAAATAGAAAAAGCAAATATTGTGCAAATTTCCGTTTTTTTTATTTCTGATTTTTTCCAAAGGCAAATATGTTAGAATAGTATGGTATTCAGATGGAGCGATAAATTGGAGGAGGTACGACAGGATGGCGAGAGAATGCTTTGACAAGCCTACAAACCCCTATCATTATGCACTGCATTGCATCAGTGGAAAATGGAAGATGGTGATTCTGCATGAGGTTCACACCTTTGGGAGGTTGAAGTTTAATTATACGAGGAAAGTGCTCCCAATCACGGAGAAGGTTCTTAGCCAACAGTTGAAGGAGTTGTGTGACGATGGGATTATACAGCGCATTGTGGATGGGAACCAATTCCCGCCGGATGTGAAATATGTGCTGACGAAATCTGGGGAACAGTTGCTGCCGGTGTTGGACACCTTATATATTTGGAGCATCCGGCAGATGCATGAGAGGGGCATCCCAATTGACACGGATGCCTTTGTGGTTCATAAATCGGAGAAGTATTTGGATGCGCTGTGGGATATCATGAAATCGAATGGGTTCCAGCCGGAAGTGGAGATTGAGCGGGGGAAAAATAAGAAGGGCCGCGTGAAGGCATGAGGCCTGGGGATGGCATGGGGCATTTGTGATTAATTTGTGTTTTATCGCAGGAAGCCTTTCCATTTCCATGAAAGTGTGGTATGCTAAATCAATGCCCATGCAAGCGCGCCTCTGCGGCTTGCGGGGATAGAAAAGGGGAATTGTCCCCATCATTCATATTTTGAAAGAAAGGCAGACATTATGAAGAAAAGAATGGCATTAATCCTTGCGGCAGCATGCGCATTGGCTTTGGCAGGCGGCTGTGGGGAGAAGGACGGCGATCAGCAGGAAAAAGGCCAAGTGGAAAGCCCGGCGCCCCAGGAGGATTCCAAGGAGGAAAAAGAGGGGGCGGAAGAAGCTGCGGATTACGAGGCTTCCGATTATGTGGAGCTGGGAGAGTACAAGGGGCTTCAAATCACTTTGGGCTCTTATGAGGTGTCTGATGAGGACGTGAAGTCCAATATTGAGAGCATGCTCTATGCCTATCCGGTCTATGAAGATTCTGACAAGGACACGGTGGAGGATGGCGATACCGTCAATATAGATTATGAAGGGATTAAGGACGGCGTGGCTTTTGACGGCGGAACCGCCCAGGGCGCCTATCTGGATATTGGCTCCGGGAATTTCATTGAGGGGTTTGAGGAAGGCTTAATCGGCAAGAAGGTAGGGGAGAAGGTGTCCCTGGACCTGACATTCCCGGAGAGCTATGGCAATAAAGATTTGGCCGGGCAGGCAGTGGTGTTTAAGGTGACGGTGAACAAGATTGTCACGAAGAAGGAAATCACCTACGATGAGATGACAGATGAATTTGTAAAGGACAACTTCTCCATGCAGGGATATGAGAACGTGGCAGATTTTAAGAAGGGCATCAAGGAGGAGCTGGAGGCCAGCAATGAGTCCAAGAAGGGCACGGATATTGAGAATGCGATTATTGAGAAATTGGCAGAGAACTGCACGGTCAAGAGCTTTCCGGAAGGCCTGTTGGACAAGAGTTATGAGGAATATTTGGAGCAGTTTGAGACGGGATTGAAGGACAATTATGGGATGGAGCTGGAAGAGTATGCAAAGACCCTCAATACTACGGAAGAGGAGTTTAAGGAGCAAGTGAAGGCGAATGTGGAGAACAGCCTGAAGAACCAGCTGATTTTAGAAGCCATTGCCAAAAAGGAAAATATCAGCGTGGATGAGGAGGGCTTTTCCGCATACAAGCAGGGCATTGTGACGGATTACGGCTATGAGAGCGAGGAGGCTCTTTTGGAGCAGCATGGTGAGGAATATGTGAAGAGGGCATACTTGAGCACGAAGACCATGGAGATGCTTACGGAGAACGCCAAAATTACTTACGATAAGAACGCCGGGACGGACGCCGATTCCGGAGACGCCCAGGAAGGCGCGGTGGAAAAATAGGGACAATGCCGGATAGCTGCAAGGAGGAAGGAAACGATGGATTTGACAAATATAAAGGATTTGTACCGCAGGAAAGAAGAATATCTGGATAAGGAGGTGGCCATCGGCGGGTGGGTCCGGAGCATCCGAAGCTCCAAGAATTTTGGGTTTATCGTGGTGAACGACGGGACTTTTTTTGAGCCCCTGCAGGTGGTGTACCATGACGGGCTTGCGAATTTTTCTGAGGTTGAGAAGCTGAACGTAGGGGCGGCCATCCTGGTGAAGGGGAAGCTGGTGCCTACGCCTCAGGCGAAGCAGCCCTTTGAGATCCAGGCGGAAGAGGTGACGGTGGAGGGGCAGTCCACGCCGGATTACCCCCTGCAGAAAAAGAGGCACAGCTTTGAGTATTTAAGGACGGTATCCCACCTGCGCCCCCGCACCAATACTTTTGAGGCGGTGTTTCGGGTGCGCTCCCTGGTGGCCTATGCCATCCACAAATTTTTTCAGGAGAGGGATTTTGTGTACGTGCATACGCCTTTGATTACCGGGAGTGACTGCGAAGGCGCCGGGGAGATGTTCCAAGTGACGACCCTTGACCTTGGGGACGTCCCCAAGGCTTCGGATGGCTCCATAGACTTCGCTCAAGATTTCTTTGGCAAGCCCACGAACCTGACCGTCAGTGGCCAGCTCAATGGGGAGGCCTATGCCATGGCCTTTAAGAACATCTATACCTTTGGCCCCACTTTTCGGGCGGAGAACTCCAACACGACGCGCCATGCGGCGGAATTCTGGATGATTGAGCCGGAAATTGCCTTTGCGGACTTGGAAGACGATATGATGTTGGCAGAGAGCATGCTAAAGTACATCATTGGCTATGTGTTGGAGCATGCGCCGGAGGAGATGCAGTTCTTCAACCAGTTTGTGGACAAGGGGCTTTTGGACAGGCTGCGCCATGTGATGGATTCAGAGTTCGCCCATGTGACCTATACGCAGGCCGTGGATATCTTAGAGAAGAACAATGGGAATTTTGAGTATAAGGTAAGCTGGGGCGCAGACCTGCAGACGGAACACGAACGCTACCTGACCGAGGAGGTGTTCAAGCGCCCGGTGTTCGTGACGGATTACCCGAAGGAAATCAAGGCTTTCTACATGAAGCAGAACCCAGACGGCAAGACCGTGGCCGCTGTGGACTGCCTGGTGCCGGGCATTGGGGAGATTATCGGCGGCAGCCAGAGGGAGGACGACTATGGGAAGCTCTGCCAGCGGATGGAAGAATTGGGCCTTAAGAAGGAGGATTACGGCTTCTACCTGGATTTGCGCAAATACGGCTCCGCAAGGCATGCCGGGTTTGGCCTGGGCTTTGAGCGCTGCGTCATGTACCTGACAGGCATGGCTAATATACGGGACGTGGTGCCGTTCCCCCGGACAGTGAAGAACTGCGAGCTGTAAGCACAGGGCGCATTGCCCTGAAGGGCTCCGTCAGATGTAAGCAAAAAACAGCCGCATAGGGAAGCCAAAGGCGTCCCCATGCGGCTGTTTGAAATTAGGAATTTTATTTTGTGACAGTTTCTTAAAGATTAAGGGCTTTCCTGCATTTCTGCGATGGAGCTTAGGAATGCGTCGTGGATGGCGGCGTGCATGTTTTCCCCCAGCAGGGGCATCTTGTCCAGTGGAATCATTCCCCCGGCCATGCAGGGATGGCCTCCACCGCTCCCATAAGGCGCAAGGGCCTTGGCCATGAGCAGGCCGGCATGGATATGGCCCGGCCTGCAGCGGATGGAGAAACGGAGCCCCTCTTCATGCCTTGCATAGACCACGGCCATATCCACCACGTCTAAGGATAAGATAAAGTCAGAGATAATGGCCACTAGAGCCTGTGCGCTGTGAAAGGGGATGTATGCAAAGCCCGTGCCCTTGAAAATCTGTATATTCTGGATGGCCGCCCCATAGGCCCTGAGGTCGTCAAATTCCATGGTATTGGAGTACATGTCCGTGACCAGCCCCCAATCGGCGCGGCGAAATAGATGGGAAAGCATCTCGATGTCCAAGGCGGAGGTGCCCCGGGTGAGGTCTGCCGTGTCCATCTTAATCCCATAGGCCAGAGCGGCGGCGCAGGCGGGGGAGAGGGGGGCGTCGGTGCGCTGGAAATATGACGCAATCATGCAGGCGCAGGAGCCGACCTCTTGGATATCCTGGTATTGGTATGCGTAAGGGAAGAAAATCGGGTGGTGGTCGATGCAGGCCACAACCTTGCCAGCCATGCTGGTGATATTGCCGTTCATCTTCTGGGAATCCACCAGCACGATATAGTCATCCTGCTGCATGTCCGTGATTTCCCCTTTGGGATGCATTGTGATGCCGAAGTTGTCCAGCATTTTCTTGTTGCTGGCACGGTCAATCCTCCCGTCATAGCATAAGGTGGAGGGGATGCCATAGCAATCCAGGAACTGCTGCAAGCCAAAGGCGCTGGCGATGGCGTCAGGGTCTGGAAAATTATGGGTCTGGATATAGACCCTATGGCCTTTCAGTATCGTTATTAAGTCTAATGGGTCCATAGAGCACTCCCTTCTGAAAATTATTTTGTTGCGATTCACGGCTTGGGAGTCCGCAAATCGCAACATTATTTTTGCGCCCTTCATCCCCAATTTTACCAT
>CAOKUK010000163.1 GCA_948472595.1 uncultured Eubacterium sp. | reverse complement strand
GACAAGCTGGCAAGGAACTGGGAGGAATGCGGCAAACTGTGGGACTCCCTTTGGAGCCATGCCAATGGAAAGACTTTGCAAAAAACAAAATAGTCAGGAGGATCTGCTATGAAACTGCATCATTCTATTCTTATCCTTTTTCTCTGCATGGGCCTTATGCTTTCCGGGTGCGGCGCATCCCCTTCCCAGCCAGAGAAGAAAGCCGCCGCATATGTGCCGAGCCTTTCCATAGGGCACAGCCTGGACATTCAAAATATCGACAGCCGCCTCCTCTTGGTGGACGACAACAGCGCCCTGGCTGCCGATGGCCTCTATTATGCTTCCTGGGGAATCGGCGAGGCGTCCTCTTACGAGAACAGCGACGGCGACACCGTGGATTTGTACGATGCCAGCCTCTACCTCCTATTGGGGGAATCCAAAGACCAGGCTGCCGCGCAAAACAACGTGGATACCTGGATGGCGGCCGCCAAAGAGAACTATGAGATTCTGGATGAAAAGGAGGCCGCATACAACGGGCAGCCCTACACCATCCTGACCTACCGCTGCGCCAGCGAAGAGAATCCCTATGCCCGGGGTGCGTCTGCCTTCGGAACCGCCGGCAGCAACGCCCTGTGCATAGAGCTGACCTGCCAGGAAGACTTTAAAGAAGACCTGCCCTCGCTGCTAACCGCTTTCTTAGAAGGCTGCACCTGCCGCAACGACTGATTGGGCACAGAGAACAATCGCCAAAAAACATAAGACTTACACAAGTTAGGAGGAATCACTATGTCCCTTTTTCCCAATTATTCACAGCCAACCGGAACCGGCCGGCGCCTCACTGGCTCCCAGCGCTACTGGGAGCTCATCGGCCGGGACTTCAAGCGTTTCTTTATCCTGAACTTATTCACCCTGCTCGCCTTCCTGCCGCTGGCGTCCGGCATTTTCATCGCCATCTTATCCTCCAGCGTCCTCATACTGATTCCGTCCTGCCTGGTTGGGGGCGCCATCGCAGGGCCTGCGCTCTCCTGCCTGTATGACGCCGTCTTCCGCAGCCTGCGCGACGCTCCCGGCGGCTATGCGGAAAATTACAGGCGCGCCTTTAAGCAGGACTGGAAGCAGTCCATCCTCCCCGGCATGATCCACTTCCTGCTGCTTGGATTCTACGCCTTCATGCTGATGACTTTCTGGTGGTCGGCGCAGCCGCCAAGCCTGGGCACAATCGCTGTCTTCGCCTTTGGCTTCCTGCTCCTTACCATGTTCTTCTCCTTATATTGGCCCCAGGTTGCCCTCTTTGAGCAGTCCCCCAGGCAGCGCATCCAAAACTGCCTGCTGTTTCTGATACGCTATTTCTGGAAAACCCTTGGGTGCGCTTTGCTGCAGATCCTGTATTGGGCGGCTTTCGTGCTGTTTTTGCCCTGGACGGCAATCCTCCTGCCTTTTTTGGGGATATGGTTCCCCCTGTTCACTGCGAACTTCTCCATCTACCACCCCCTGGACGAAGCTTTCGGCATTGAAGGGCAGATTGCGCAATCCTTCCCAGAACAGGCTGCTTTCTATGAAGACGATGAGGCCTGGGTGAAACGGAAGCAGCAGGAAAAGAAATAAGATACTTGTGGGGCTGCCATGTTATTTTCGGAACAGCCCCCTGGATTGGCTCATGCCATTCCCCTTGCCAGAGCGCTCTCCCATTTCAGGCCTAACTTTTCCTTAATATTCCTTTGAAATCCTGTCAATCCCATATAGCTCCAAAAATTCGCTTAAGTCCTTCTCATCCCGGATAAACATCACTTCCTCAAATCTCCCTGTATGGATATCTTTAAATCCTGCCACTTGCTCCCCATTGCAGATGCTGCATTTTAAGACCGGCTTCTTGTTCTCCCTGTCAAAAGATTTCTTTTCTTCCTTCTTCCCCTGCTTTTTATGGAACCACATCCTCCCGCCTCCCTTCCAAACAAGCATTCCACGCAAATCAGCACACTAAGGCGCCTTCAAGTGTTCCTTGGGATCCTCGTCCTCAAATTCAAAGACGCACCGCTCAAAGGCATTGATGACATGGGTATCCTGATACTTATCATAACGTTTCTGATCCCTGCCATAAGACAGATGCACATGGCCGTGCAGGAAATACTTGGGCTTGTACTTCTCAACAAGGGTGCGGAATACATGAAAGCCCTGGTGGCACAAATCCCGCCCATCGTTGAGCTGATAGGCCGGCGCATGGGTCACCAGAATATCAAAGCCCCTCTTGCGCAGGAGCTGGAGCCGCAGCTTTGCCGCCCTCTGCTTCATCTGCCGCTCCGTATACTGGTGCCTCCCGGCGCTGTAGCGCATGGATCCGCCCAGGCCCAGAATTCGCACGCCTTTATAGACAAATATTTTATCCACAATGCAGATGCAGCCCTCCGGCGGGGACGTGCCGTATCTGCCGTCATGGTTCCCATGCACGTACAGCACTGGCGCAGAAGAAAGGGTCACCAGGAACGAGAGGTACTCTGGGTCTAAATCTCCACAGGAGATAATCAGGTCTATGCCCTCTAGCTTGCTCCTCTCATAATATTCCCATAAGTATTTTGACTCTTCATCTGCAATTGCCAGTATCTTCATGACGTACCGCTAACCTTCCTTTAACCTTCTTTTTTCTTAATGCCCTGCTGCTTAATCACCGGCTCCGCTTGCTCCTTCAGCTCTTCCTTGCCAGGGATGGAGCCTATGACATTCTCTGCCAGCCAATCCATAGTCATGATTTCCTCCGGCGACAGGATCCGATAAGGGTCGTCCGACACCACCCCAGTCTGGGAGTAAAGGATGCCAGAGAAGGGATTGAACACCTCCGAGCTGATGGTGGACTTCAAAAGCTCCACCAAACGCTTTGGGCCAATGGGCAGGTATTTGGAAAAGACCACATCCACCACGCCCTCTGCCATCCCCCACCAGTAATTGATGGCTTTCTTGGCGGACGTGTCGTCATCATATTTCCACCTGCCGTCCATGATTGCCCAGATAAGCTGCTCATAAAAGCTCCCCCAGTGCCATAGCGGCATAGCCAGGTTCCTGGGGCAGCCTGCGTCCATATGGTAAAGCCCAAAGAACCGGGAGGCTTCCTCTGGAATCGTCATATCCTTCCCGGAAATGCAGGAGGCGCCCACCTCTTTAATCCGCTCTTCAATGTCCACTTCTTTTTTAGACGTCCATTCCAAATAGACTTCAGACCTGGGGTTTATCATCCTGGCTCCCAGGGCAAAGGCATTGATATTGGCGATGGACCCATAGATAGGGTAGTTTGCCACATACATCAATCGGTTATTCTCCGCCATGGCCCCTGCAATGGCGCCCATTAAAAATTTTGCCTCATACATCCTGGAATAATACGTGCGAATGTAACGGTGGGAGGTGTTCAGGGAGCAATTCAGTATCTGAACCTTGGGGTTCGCAATGGCGGCCTTCACGCTGGCCTGCACAAAAGGCGGCGAGGTGGTGAAAATCAAATCGCAGCCGGACTGGATGGCGTCCTCCAATAAAGCGTCCACATTTTCCTGCGTGCCGTTCTCATAGCAGGTGGTATGTACTTCCTCCGGGAATATCTGGTTCAAATGGAGCCTGCCCAGCTCATGGGCGTAGGTCCAGGCAGAGGTGCCCGGCGTCTTCTCATAGATAAATGCGATTTTCAGCTTCCGCAGGGCGGCTGGGTGCAAGATATCTAAAATGTCCAATAGGGACTTCTTTTTCTGGTTCGGCTTCATCTTCAAATCAATGCCGGAATTCTCCCCTAGAAGCACGAACTCCTCCCAGCTCTTGGCCACCAGGGCCTGCAGCTCGCTGGTGGTCTTCTCCGCCATAGCCTCATAGCCGTACAGAGTGATGAAAGACAAAAAGGCGTCCCCTGTGGAAATATTTAGCTTGCCGCCGCCCTTTGCCTGATACTCCGAAGCGAAACGGCTGTAAATAGAGCTGAACCTCAATAGCTCATCCTCCGTCCAGGTTTCCCCCGGCTCCTTCCCCACAGCCTCCTGGAGCTTGCCATAGCTCCCCTCCTGGGTGAACCAGAGGTAGTTAATGGGCGCAAGCTGGTAGAAGTCCAAGAATTCATGGTAGATTTTATTCTCTTTCTCTTCCGTGGGCTTGGGCACGATGCGGGTGACATTCCCCATAATGGAAACGGCGCCAAAATATTTCATCACGCTGACGCGCTTATTGCCTTCCACCACGTAAAATTTATACATATATTCATAGACCTTGATGGGATCTCGGATGCCTTCCTCCACATGGATATCGCTCAGCCTTGCCCATTTTGCGGCGAATTCCGAAGTTTCCCGCAGAATCGGCATAAAGTTCCCCGCAAAGGAACTGCTCCTGGCCACGGTCTTCGTCCCTACAATCTGCTCTATGGGAATCTGCACCAGGCCCAGGGACGCCTCCGAATAAGAGCCCCGCTCCGGCAGGATATCGTCCAAAACCTGCAAGATTGGCTTAACTCCCCGGAGCATCCTTGCCTGGTAGTCTTTTTTCCCCAATTTAAACGCCTTGCTGTAATCTTCTTTGCCCATTATTATCCTCCCGTTAAATGATATAATTTATCCCCCAGCAAACCCAAGGCAGGCGCCTTGGCCTGCACTTGAAAGGACGCTTCCTTTCTGGAAATTATAACACAGGTACGCAGATATTTCCATAGCGTCTTTGAAAAGCATGCTCAAAATGCCAGAAGCCCGCCTGGAAAATGCTTTCAGTTTATACGGGCCTTGGCATTTCGATCGGATATCCCGGCGTTACAAAGAGCTTACAAAAAATCCTCTGCCAAAGCAATCGTCCCTATTTTTTCTGCCGGCCCCGTCATATAGACGGAGCCATCCTCCCCAATCTCTATGGACAGGCTCCCCCCCTGCATGTGCACCGTTACTTGGCGGCCCACCAGACCCATCCGTTCCGCTGCCACCGCCGCTGCGCATGCTCCTGTGCCAGACGCCAATGTATAGCCTGCGCCGCGCTCATAAATCTCTATGGCAAGGTTTTTTCTGTCAAGCACTTTGCACAGCTGCATATTAATGCGGTTGGGGAAATAGGCTGCCCCTTCCACATACGGCCCCAGGGCTTTTGCCTTCTGGGGCGTGATTTCTTCCATCATGATTACGCAATTGGGATTCCCAATCGACAGGCAGGTGGTATTGTAATCATTGCCATGGAAACGGAGATGGGCGTTCACCACCTCCCCCTCCAGCCCAGATAAAGGCATTTGATTGCCAGCATACGCAGGCTTTCCCATATTCACCCGAATTACATTCCCTTCTTCATCCAGAAATTCAATTTTCACCTGCCCGCCTAGCGTATGAAGGGTAAATTCCTGCGGTTTTACATACCCTTCATCTAACAAATATTTTGCAAAAATCCGCAGGCCATTGCCGCTTTCTTCCGCTTCCGAGCCATCCGGGTTGAAAATCCGCAGGCTGATTTTCCCCTCTTCCAGGATAGGCCCATAGAGCAGGCCGTCCGCCCCCACTCCAAAATTCCTGCAGCACAACATCTCAATCTTCCTCTTTTGCAGCTGCAAATGACTCCGGTTGGGATCTAGCACCAGATAGTCATTTCCCAAGCCGTGATATTTTTCCAAGGTGATTGTAGGCATATGTTCCTTTCCATAAAAACAGAACCGTTCTTCCTTTTAGCTTATGTGAATATTCTTGTTTGGTGCTTTGGCATGCTCCAAATAATTAACAACCTCTGGAAGGGTGCTGAAAATCTCTTTTACCCCCAGCCTTCTCATTTCCCCAAAATCATGCTCAAACCCATAGGAAACGCCGATGCATTCTATCCCTGCTTCCCGGGCGCCTTCGGCGTCATATCTGGTATCCCCTACCAGCACTGCCTGCTCTCGGCTTGAAATATGTAACCGCCCCAAGGCCTCCTCCAATACCTGGATTTTCGTCCCCAGATTTTTCTCAATCTGGGCGCCGCAGATAACGTCAAAATAATGCGCCACCTGAAACCTCTCTAATATCTGGCGGCAGAAAGGCTCCGGCTTAGAAGAAGCCAGGCCAATCCGGAATCCTTTTTCTCGCAAATCCCTTAATGCCTTTTCCACATCTGGGTAAAGGCTGCATGCGCAGACGCCTGTTTCCCTATATTCTTTCCGAAAAATAGCTGTAGCCTCCCTTGCCTTTTCCATGGAAAATCCATACTCCCTCTGAAAAGACTTTTCCAGCGGGGGGCCAATAAAACGTCTTAACGTCTTAGGATCTGCTTCCGTTATCCCAAACGCTTTCAACGCATGGCTGACACATGCTGTAATTCCTGGCTCTGTATCCACAAGGGTTC
>CAOKUK010000162.1 GCA_948472595.1 uncultured Eubacterium sp. | reverse complement strand
CCATATAAATCCTTGATGGCTTCTGGTTGGGGTTACATCCATACTTTAACTCTAATTCCTGCATTTTATCCTCCATTCTATCCTTGTGCCCTCACTGGTTCTTATTCAAAATCCGCGTCTCATAATCCCCTGTCGCAATCTCAATATAACGCACAAACAGAGACACCTTATTCTCCTCATTCAGGCTCTCCCAGAGCTGCGCAGCAAGCTCGTCAATGGAGCCTTCTATCGCCACCAGCTTAGGCTCCCCCTCAAAGCTTGGCAGCGGGTTCCCATCCCCCATATAGGTATGGATAAACCGCCCTTCCCCGTCTAAAGGAGCTTCATAGGCAAATGTGTAGCGGCTGCAAGATGCGGGGTCGCCGTTGCTGCTCTTTAAAATGGACAAGGCATAATTGTACCGCCCATCCTCCACATGCATAATGCCGGAAATACGGGGCGTGTAATTGGGCGCATCCGGCTCGAACTCGCGGGTGCGCAGAGCCTGCTCAAAAGTCTGCTGCCTGTCCATCAGCTCATAGATGGTATCCGTCTGATCGCCGTTGGTCACAATGGTCTTGTTGCCCAGCACCCGAACCGGCGCATAAATCACAAGGCTTGGGTCTTTCATTTTCGCCGGGTCGAAGGCCTGGGTGCGGATTCCTTCCCCATCCTCCACAAAAATACGGTTGCGGCTGTTCACGCTCCTGCCCATGATGAAATAAGCGGCAACTGCATATTTCCCATCCTGAGACTTGCCAATCACGATGCCCCTCCCTGGATAAGAATTGCCTTTTAACTCTTTTTCCAATGATAATCTGTCCATGCTGCTCTCCTCCTTTTGCGATGCCATAGGTTCTACGACACATTTGATTAAGATAAAAAAGAGGCGCATTTGAAAAGCACGTTGCAAGATTTTCCAAATACGCCCTATTCTTCGTCAGCTTGCCTTCGCGGGCAGCGAGCCTATTCGCCCATTTTCCGCTCAAGCGCCTCCTTACGCTGATCCATAAGCTTGTCAATCGCCCCTACCAGCTTGCCAATCTCCGGCTTGGTCAGCTGGGCGTCCGCCCCCAGCATATCGCCCTTGCGCCTCATCTCGTCATTCACCAAGGAAGAGAAAATAATCACCGGGATATGGTTCAGGACTTCGTCATCCTTAATCAGCTTGGTCAGGCGGTGCCCATCCATTAGCGGCATCTCAATATCTGTAATGACCATATGTACCTTCTCGTCCAGGATGCCTTCCTTGCGGTACTCGCACAGCTTATCCCATGCCTCCTGGCCGTTGCTGTTTATATTCAGCTTCGTGTAGCCAGCCTTCTTCAGGCAGTCAGTGATCAGCTTCGACAGCAGCGGGGAATCCTCTGCAATCATAATCGGAGAGTCGCTCCTTGTGCGGTCTTCCAACTCATCCAAATCCGACATCTGCAGGCCGGTCTCCGGGCTGATATCCGTCACGATTTTCTCAAAATCCAAAATGACAATGAGACGCTCCTCCAGCTTCACGACGCCTGTGGACACCCCATTCTCTTCTACATTAATAGTGGAATCGGGCTTAATAATCTCTGTCCAGGAAAACCGATGGATGCCGCAGACCTCATCCACATGGAATGCAATGTTCAGCTTGTTGAAGTTCGTGATGATGAACAGGCCGTCCTTCTCATGATCTGGGAATCCCAGGCAATTACGCAAATTAATCACGGTAATCATCGTGTCCCTGGGCATGAAGATACCTTCCACGCTGGGATGGGAATTCGGAATCGGCGTAATCGGCTGATACGTCAATATCTCCCGAATCTTCGCCACATTGATGCCATAATGGTTCCCGCCCAATGTAAATTCCAATACCTCCAGCTCATTTGTGCCATTCTCTAATAGAATTTGTGTATCCATAATCGTGTCCTCTCCTCTCCGGTATACTTTCCCTCTCAACCCCTGCCAATCACTCAGATTATTACCATTATACCATAGGGTTTCTGAAAAATATACAAAATCTTTAAAATTATCTTATTCGATTGCGACACTGTTGGCCGCTCCATCCACGAGCAGGCTAAGGCCTATATCTGACAGAGCCTCCGCCTTATCCTGAGGCACCTTAAACAGCAGGACGGCTGTCTCCGTCTGCCCCGGCCCAATCGACCCCTTGTAAGTAGACAAATCGTTCTCCAGCATGGTCACTTCATTGCGGACGCCCGAGCCCTCTCCCACATCCAGGGTGAAAATTGGCTTGCGCGACAGGATATCGCATGGCGCTTCCCCTGCCGTGCCGTTCGTAATGTTAAAATTCAATATGACAAAGGCATTCCCTTGCCCCGCATTCAGAATATAATAATCCCCCTGCTGGTATGTGTCGCTGACAAAATAGTCCTGATAGGAAAACTGTATGCCCTCGATGCCCAAGGCATCCGTCAGGCTGGCAGAGGCTTCCTGCCCGCCTTCTCCCTCCAGGGCATTGGCGCCTTGCGCGCCCTCACTGTCCGGGGCTTCTAGTTCCGCTGCGCCTTCCTCCTCTGGGGCTTTTGTGTCCGCCGCGTCTTCTTCCTCTGGGGCTTTTGCCTCTGCGGGCTTCTTCGGCTCTTCCTCTGCAGAGTCCTCCTCTTCCCCTTGGTACACGGCCGTCAGTCCCTCTGGCTGGTAGCGGTTGCGCTTTGCCAAAGCTCCGGCGGAATAGCTTACGACAATGGCTTCTTCCTTCTCATTCATCACCATCAGCCCTTCCCCGCACCCAGACATGACCATCGCCGCTGCCGTCAGCGCAATTCCCGTTTTTATGAATTTCTTCATAAGTCTGTCTTCCTTTCCATTCACATATTCCTCTTCACCTGTTCTGAATCGTTACCTCTATTCTACCATCAATTATACCGTAGGGCAACTATATTTTCTATCCAAAATTTTCAACCTATGACAGTTCAGCCTTCCTGTCCAGCTCAAACCAAAAGGCCACGCCATCCTCTTCATTCCTCACCCCGCAGGATCTGTGGAAGGAGTCCATAATGGCCTTTACGATGGAAAGCCCGATGCCATTTCCGCCGTATTCACGGGTCCTCGCCTTATCCACCTTGTAGAACTTATCCCAAATACGCTCCAAATCTTCCTCCGGGATATGGCTGCCGGTATTGAACACCTCCACCCGCACCACGTCTTCCCTTGGCTCCACGGTTACCTCTATCCGCTTTTCCCCGCCGGCGTAGTGGATGGCGTTGCTGATGTAGTTGGTCAGAACCTGCTCCGTCTTAAATTCATCTGCCCAGACATACTCCGCCCCCTCCCCATACAGGCGCAGGATGATGCCGTCCTGCTCCCGCAAGATAGCCGTGGACTGGACAACGCCCCGGATGACTTCCATCAAGTCGAAGCGCTCAAAGACCACCTGCACGCCGCCGGATTCCAGCTGGTTTAGCGCCAGCAGGTTCTTCACCAGCTGGTTCATCTTATCCGCCTCGTCCATAATCACCTCGCAGTAAAAGGCCCGGCTGGCCTCATCGTCATTGATGCATTCCTTTAGCCCCTCGGCATAGCCCTGGATTAAGGCGATGGGGGTCTTCAGCTCATGGGACACATTGGAAATGAAATCCTTGCGCATCGCATCAATTTCCGTCTTTTTCTCAATGTCTATTTTCAGCTCATTGTTGGCGCTTTTCAGTTCTGAGATGATCCGCTCTAAGGTCTCCGACATCTGGTTCATATGCTCGCCCAGCATATCAATCTCATTCTCCCCCCGGCTATGGAATTTGGCGTCGAAGTCCAGGTTAGTCATCCGCTTTGACAGCTCCGCCAACTGCAGGATAGGGTTGGTAATCCGCCGGGTGACGATGTAAATAATCACAGCGCAGACAATCACGGCGCAGACGCCCACATAGGCCAGGAAGCGGTTGGCAATCCCCACGCTCTCCCGGATGCTCTCCACTGCCGCCCGCATCAAAATCAGGTTGCCGTTTTGCAGGTTCCCCCACAGCACCAGGTACTCCGATTCCAAGCGGCTGTCCTTGGTCCGCTCCACGGTATAGCGCTCCGTATTTTCCAGAACCTCCGCCTCCTGGTCCCCTGCATGGAACACAAGCTCCATAAACTGCAGCAGCAAAACCGTGTCGTTCCCCACATTGGACTGCACAATCGTGCTGTCCGGCCGAATAATCATCATGGTAATATTGCTGTTGGCGCACTGGCGCTCTAAGGCTATCTTAAAATCCCTTCGGTCCGTCCGGCCGGACTCACTTTCCTTGTCCACCATCTGGAAGGTGTCCAGAAGTATTTTCTGCTTGTGGTCAATGTAATAAGACCCCAAAAGGGTAGTATTAATAAACCAGCACAGTAAAACTGTGCCGGCCACGATGCTCACCATGATGGTTGTGATTTTCCTTGTAATCGAATATTTCATCCTCGTCACCTCGAACTGTACAGCGTCTTAGCTTCCCTCTCATTCCACCTCAAACTTGTAGCCCATGCCCCAGATGGTCTTGATGTACTCGCCTTTGGCTCCCAGCTTGTTGCGCAGCTTCTTCACATGGGTGTCAATGGTTCTAGCGTCGCCGAAATAGTCATAATTCCATACATGGTTCAAAATCTTTTCCCTGGAAAGGGCAATCCCCTTATTTTCAATAAAATAAGTGAGGAGCTCAAACTCCTTGTAGCTCAATTCCACCTCCCGTTCGTCCACCAGCACCTGATGGCCCAGCCTGTCAATCCGGATGCCTCCGATTTCCAGGACTTCCTCTTCCTTCTTGCCGGCCCTGCGCAAGATAGCCTCTACCCTGGCCACCAAGATTTTGGGGCTGAACGGCTTGGAGATATATTCATCTGCGCCAATGCCAAAGCCTTGAAGCTCATCGCTCTCCTCTCCCTTGGCCGTCAGCATGATAATGGGCACCTTGGAAGTCTCGCGGATTTCCCGGCAGACGTCCCAGCCATTGATTTTGGGCATCATGACGTCTAAGATAATCAAGGCGATGTCTTTTTGGGCATAAAATTTGTTCAAGGCGTCTTCGCCGTCCTCCGCCTCCAGAACCTCAAAGTCCTGCTTCACCAAAAAGTCGCGCACGAGCTTGCGCATCCTGCTCTCATCATCCACCACTAGTATTTTCAGCCTTTCCATAACTCCTCCACACCTTTCTATCCCTTTTCTTTTGGGTATTCTACCATATAAATATGACTAAAGTGTGAATCTATCAGAGCTTCTTTGGTTAGGTCCAAGGACTTATGGGCATTCTAGCAGGGAAAGCGTCCTTACTCTCCCTGAGATTTCCGCTCCTTTTCCTTTAACTGCGCTTCCCTTTCCTCCAACTCCATTTCCCACTGAGCGTATTTATCTAAAATTTTGTTTTCATAATTCAAGATATTCGGCTGATTGTCCGCCAAGGTAATCACCAGCATCCCTATCACCACCAGCAAAAAAAACACGTTTAATATCCTGCTGAGCCGAAGGCTGGACTTTCTTTTCCGCAGGCCCTCCTCTGCGCGCTTTTGCCTCTGCTCCGCAGAATGCACCTTTTGCTTGGCCTTGCTCAGCTTCTCCTCGTATAAGGAGGCCATTTCCTCCTCCCTTTGGAACTCTTCCCGGCCTTGGCCTTCCTCCTCCAAAGGGGGATTCTGCAATTGGCTGGCTTTATCACCGAAAGGAGCCTCTGCGGACGTCCCGCCCAACAGGAACCTTGCCATCTTATCCGTCTGAATGGGTTCCAGGCCAGCTTTAAATTCCGGGAACTGGATAAGGTAATCATACAGCTCTTTCAAGAACATGAGGCCCACAGGCGTCTCAAACACTTCCTCTGCCATAAGCTTCTTATAAAATTCCAATACCATACGGGGGTTTTCCATCTTAATCTGGGACTTTAGGTAGCGTATGCTTTCTGCTTCATGCCTGGCCTTTAAAGCTGCTTTTTTATCAAAAAACGCAAAGCCCCCAACCACTGTCATCTGTCTTTCCATATGCCCTCCTCATTGTTCCTTGGAAAAAGAGACAGAGAGCATCCCCCTTCCGAAGGGGACGCTCCCTAGAATCTCATTCCAGATTTATTCCTGCTATAGGGTATTTGACTTGCCTGCGACTAAGGCCACCGTCTCCCGCGCAATGGCCAGCTCCTCGTTGGTGGGGAGGCAAAGCACCGTCACTTTGGAGTCCGGGGCGGATATCACCTTCTCCTCGCCCCTTACCTTGTTGGCTTCATCATCAATACGGACGCCTAAATACTCCAGATAGCTGCAGATGCCTTTCCTGGTGTCAGGACCGTTCTCCCCTACGCCCGCCGTAAAGCAGATGACGTCCACGCCGTTCATGGCCGCCACGTATGCTCCCACGTACTTTGCGGCGCGGT
>CAOKUK010000161.1 GCA_948472595.1 uncultured Eubacterium sp. | reverse complement strand
ATACTTCAAAATCGCTCAAATTGCGCAAAGAGTTAATGTCGATGGAATCCACATGCCCCCTGAAATGCCATTTTTCCTCGCCTATGCCTTTGTAAAGGTCTATCTTGCAGTTTAACCCCTCATCTTCCTCACAGGTGAATTTGACAACGCAATCATCAAAACTGGATTCAAGCCACCGCTTATCTTCATGCTCCACTTCCATGTAAGCGGCCACATGCTCATAATATGGCTCTCCGTCATCACAGCAGGCTTCTAATCTGCCCGCATCAACATTCGCCGCAACATGCCCGCAATACCGCTTAAATATGTCCGACAGCTTAACCTCCTTGGTTTCCGGCTCTTTCATCAATCCCTTAAAGTTTTCCAGGATTTTCTTGTTGTCTGCAAGGGTCGTGCTATTGACAATTTCAGTCAGAACAGAATCCAGTTTCGTAAGGTACTGGTTGAAATCATGCCGCTCAATGACCGGAACAATGGCTTCATCCAGCTTCCCCTCAATCAGTTTCCGCCCCTCTCCATTCCAAGAAAACACTCCTTCCAGCGCATCAGACACGCCTTTTTCTATGCACTGTTCAACTAGCCTCTCCACAGTGCCATCATTCAATTTTTCATTTACTGCTTCTGCAATTTTCTGCTCAAATGTTTTCATTTCCCTATCCCCTTTAATTTCACATCGAATATAAGGTTTTTTGTGATGCTCAACAAAATGTGCTCCGCCAATCCATTGTCCGCCTCATGAGCCGCCTGCAAAGCGAGGGGGGCATGCCTGCCGGACTGTATCAGCCATTTCAGTTCCTCAACCCTGTCACCTGTCAAGCCGTAGTGCGCCAATGAATGCCGGGGAACCGGCTGGCATTGCTGTTTGGGCGGCCCGCCAACTTTTCCCCATTGCCCTGCCGCCCCTCCCGCCCGGCCTGCCTCAAAAGCCCCCTTAAATTCCCTTATGCCCTCCTGCCTGCCCATGCCTTCCCTCCTTTTCCGAAGCCTCCCGGCTTCCTGGTGAATGTTGTTTCCTGCATTCCAGGTATGGCATGTACACCTCTTCCCATACCCTCTTGCGCTGCATCTCGGCGGCTTCCCGTATCTCTCCCATCCTTTTGCGTGCGCTGTGCGCCACTTCGCCCATGGCGGCGTCCCGGTCTGCCCCCGGCCTGTATGGGGGGCATCCCCCGAAGGCAATCCGGCCCACCCGTTCTCCCAGCCCCTCCGCCTTATGCAGGGCGTTTATGGCTTCCACTGCCTTTTTGCCCCCCGCATCCCCATAGATTTCCACCCCCTCCAATATGCAGGCCTTTAAATACGCCTCCAGATCCTCCTTAAGCTGCCGCCTCAACTCCCCAAAAGATTTTCCATACTTCGAGGCAAGCTCCTCTGGCGGCACGAATGCCTTATTCTTCAGGTATTTCCCAAGCGTCACAGCCGCTTTCTCAAAGGCCCTTTCTGCCTCCTTCACGTCCGCCACCTCCCGATTCACATCTCTGGGGCGGCATCCCGCGCCCATTTCCCATCACCCATGTTTTCCATATCCCTGCTTTCCACTTTTGTCCCTCCTGCCCTTATGGGAATGGCACGTCCTCCAGCGAGACCTGCGTGAACCCGCCATCCTGCGGGTCCCACCCATAGTCCACGTCAGGGTCGTCCCCCTGCCCATAAATCCGCTTCGATTTCTCGTCAAACTCCATGATGAGCCCTTCCGTCTCCACCCGCCCAAACAGCCTGTTCTTCAGGACTTTCAAGCGCCTCTGGCTCTCCAGCAGCCTGTCGTCCTTCTCATACGCCAGGGTAAGCATGGCAAGGTTCGTGATGTCCCCGCTCCCGCTCACCTCGTCATTCTCGTTCGTCGAGAACTTATTCTTGCGCTTATGCGCAACCAGCAGGATGAGGGCGTTATGCTTCATGGCCAGCCTGGCCATCTTCTTGACGAACAGGCCCTGCCTGTCATACTTGTCAAAGCCGGCCGCCCCCTCCAGGTCCAGCGCCGTCATCAGGTTGTCCAGAAGCACCACGTCCACCCCATACTGCATGATGGCGCCCTCCACCGTGCTGGCCAGGCTCTCCCCCTCGTCCCCGTCGACAATCCTGCTGTCATACAGGTAGCATTTCCCGCGGTACCAGTCCGCGATCAGCTTCCTGTTGGTATCCGAGACCCTATAGTTCCTGTCCCCCCACCTGTTCTCACACTCGCTGATCCGCCTCCTCCCGGCAATCTGGAAGTCAATCCAGGACTTGAACTGGTAGTTTGGCAGCTCCCCGCTGTATGCGAGGCATTTATGCCCCTGCGCCAGGCCGTTCACCAGTATCTGGCTGGCCAGCGTGGACTTGCCTTCCCCGGGCTTGCCAGCCACCAGGGTGACGCCGCCAAACGGCAGCCCGCCATACAGGAGCCTGTCAATCCCCATGATGCCAGACCCCAGCTTCGGCAGCCGGAAGATGTCAACGTCCTCCACGTCGGACAGGCACACCACCCGCCTGACCGGCACCGCCTCCGCATTCTCCACGCAGGCCCTCACCTGTCCGGCCCCATGCTTCTGCAGGATCTCATTTGCGTCCTTGCACCCCATGTAGTCTTCCATGCGCACATGCTTCACCGTGCACCTGAGCCTTGCCGCCAGCTCATCCAGGAGGGTGACCTTCCCATCCTCGAAGTCCCCGAACACCACCACCTCCTGGAACCTGTTGATCCAGTCCCAGCAGTATGGGACCCAAGTGAACCCCTTCGCCCCATTCGGCACGGAGACGGCGTTCGCGATGCCGGCCGTGGCGACCGACAGGCTGTCAATCTGCCCCTCCGTCACAACGAGCCTCCCAAACCCCTCACACTGCGCCATGCCAAAAAGTATGGGCTTGCAGCCAGCCTCGCACCATTCCTTGCTCCCGCCCCCCGACTTGTCGAAGTCCGTCTTCCGGTACTTGATGAACTGCATCCGACCCCTATCATCCAGGAAGGGGAACACGAGCACGCCAGGGCAGTCCTTCCGCACCGTCACCTGGTATTTTTTTATGACCCCCTCGCTGATCCCGCGCCCTGAAAGGTACCTGACCGCCTCCGGCCTTGGCTCAATCGGCTTCGCCGGCGTCCTGACCTTGCGGAACTGGCGCTTCGGGCGGTAATACTCATCCGCCTCGCTGCCAAGGGAGAAGTCAAAGTCCTTGGCAAGGGTCAGCATGTTGCCATGCGCCCCGCAGGATGCCCTGAGGCACTTGAACTGCCCGGTCCTCAGGCTGATGGAGAAGGACTTCACGTTGTCCCTGGTCGGCTTCGGGCTGCAGTATGGGCACAGGCGGAAGAACAGCTCCCCATTGCGTTCCGTGGCCTGGGCATGGACATGTGCGGCGAAATCATATGCGTCCTGCGGCTTAAACTCATACATTGGCTCCCCTCCCCTCCCATCCAGGGCCATACTCCATCCAGTCGTCCCCTACCAGCTCTTCGCCGCCTTCATGGCCATCCCAGCCTTCCAGGCATGGGGCTGGCCCCTTATTCCCTGCGGCGCCTTCCTTCCCGCCATCCCCAGCCCCCTCATAATTCCTGTCCAGATAGTCAATATACCCGCTGTTGAAAAATGTGCTGCCGTTTTTGTAATGCAGGTAGTCAATGCTGTCCACGTATTTCCTGTACCTCCCAATCGCCCTGGCCATCTCATCATACCCAATCTCCAGCAGCCTCATCTTCTGGGCGTCCGACACGCTGCCCTTCCCCTTCTTGACAGGGTAAAGGGCCCACAGCCTCTCAAACAGTGCATCGGCGTCAGCCTTGCACATAGTGTTTTTATTTTCTTTTACTCTTACTCTACTCTTACTCTGTGAATTGATTCCCCCATCAATCGTTTTTCTTCTGGAAGAAATCGAATTAATTGCCACATTAGACCTGTTTTTGGGCACACTTATTAAAAGGTACTCTTTTTTCAGATTTACAGCCTGCCGCTTGGCTGTGGCTTTCAAGTACTGCTTTTGTATCCCGCTTGATGTAAGGATTCCGTACTCTTTAAAAAGCCGCTCTGAAAAAATGCCCCTTCGGATTGAAGCCGCTACCACATCGGTTATTAAATTTTGGGGGAAGCCGGGTAGAGAACCCTCACCGGACGCAGTACCAACCTTCCCAGAAACACCGCCAGAGGAACCGCATAAACGCGCCGCCAAAAGAAGTGCTATGTCAGGCGTAAACTCGCAGTAGTATCCATATTCTCCGCCATATATCCTTTGATACAGCTTTATTACTATTGCGAAACCTTTCAATCCATATTCGGCTTCAATCAATTCAACCTTGTCATCCATGTGGCAGTCCAATTCAAAGTACAGCAAAGATACTTCGTTCTGCCTGCCCATCCCGTTAAATCTCCTTAAATTAAATCCCTGTCCATATGGGGGAGCCCCTCCTGCCGCCGCAACCGCTGCGCCGCGCATGGCCTTTGGCTGCCTGCCTTATGGCAAGCCCCCTGAGCCCCCCATGCCCTGTTCCCATTCCCATGATTGCCCTATACCTACCTTATCCAAGTGTCCGTGAAAAGGCTGGCCGGATATACTTGGATGGATGGCCTGTCGGCCTCTTTCCCATCCCTTATCCGCTTTTCTGCAGATTCCCTTTCCCTCCTCCGCCTTTCCAGCAATTCCTTCCCGCTCAAATACCTTTGTTTTTTCATGGCGCTTTCCTCCCCCCTTCCCATCCGCGCCCCCTCCCCTTCCCAAACACCTTGTCCAGGATATCTGTCTTCTCTACGTAGCCCCTATTCTCCACCCTGGCCTCCGCTTTCCTTACATCCCCCAGAAGCTGCTCCAGGCTCTTGACCGCCTCCTTGGAGCCATGCCTTTGCAGCCAGCATATGACTGGCTCCGCTTCCGCGCATCTGTCCTTTGCCATGCGCCTCTCTCTGCGCACCTCCCTGAGCGCCACCGCAAGCCTCGCCGTGTCGTCATGCCCGTCATCGCAAAGCTCAAGCCTGTGCAATATGTCCTGCGTCTCTCTATCCGTCTCCCCTTCTTTATCTTTTGCCATTCCATATCCCTCCTCGCACTCCCGGAGAAACTTCAGGAATCCCGATATGCTCTCGCTCCCTTTCATCCTTTCCCTTCTTTCCCGCTTTTTAAGGGCATGCGCAGATGCGACCTTCGCTATCAGTTGGCTTCCTTGGCCATATTCTACATCTATGCGGCCATGCCCCCTGCTTTTCACCCGCTGCCTATACGTCCACTGATTTCTTTCGTGCCAATGTGTCGGTGTCAAGCATAACCATCTTCCCTTTCGCGATGGCATAGCCATATTCCCGATTTGCGCCGCAGGACTTTTCCCATCCGTCCATCATATAAATTGCTTCGCACATATCCAGCAGACAGAATGACACTTTCATGTATTCCTCATAAGTCGTATCTTTCGGCATATGCGAATTTATATGCGCTGGATTGATGACGCTCATACCCTCGCTTGCCAGCCTGTCCTCTACCGCCTTAAAACGTTCCAAAAAATCATTTGTCCCAGTTATTGCTCCTGATATATATACCCTCATTCCACCTTGCCTCCTTTCCGGGCAGTAGGGTTTTATGCCTGCTGCCCTTTAAGCCTTGCTCCCATGCATTGCACTAACTTGTCATGCGCCGCCTTGTTTGTGAAGAATGTTTTCTCTTGGTTCTCGTTGATATATGCGCCTCCGCAAGTTTCGCAGGTTTCATCGACTATTCGCAACACCGCATCATCGCCTAATGGCATAAAATGCGGCTCGCCTTTTACCAATGGCTTCCCGCATATGGCGCAAAAGCAAACACTCATTCGATGCCCGCCTCCCTCATTTCCTTTTTTATCTGCCCTATTTCAGCGTGTGACTGTTTCCACTTGGAGATATATCCTTCGCAATCTGGCGTGTCTCTTAATCTTCTTATTACCGCCACGCCATGATATCCCGCCAATCTGCCAATGTGCTTTTTGCAGCTTGTGTTATTGCACCGGCTGTCACAAAATTCAGGTGCGTTATCCGTGTCACAAAAAATAATCGGTCTGCCCATTGCTTCCCCACCCTTTCCATTTATAGTCCTCAAAGCTCATCTGCCTGTTCCCTGGCTCAAAATTCATCCAGAGCACCTCTTTTTTCTTGGAACTCGCCTGGGAATAGGCGACAGCCTCCTCCCTGTGCCACCCATGGAGACGGCTATTGTATAGCTCATTTTCATAGCCACTCAACAGCACCTTGCCCTTAAACGCCAGCAAAACATCCAATAGCTCTTCGTGCCCGCTGTCGTCCATCTCGTGCCTGTACTGCTTCCCGTGCCGCGGCCGTTGTACACCTGGCAGTCCACGCCGCTGCACACATCGAAACCGT
>CAOKUK010000160.1 GCA_948472595.1 uncultured Eubacterium sp. | reverse complement strand
CGGAAGCTGGGCGTGCTGAAGCAGGCGGTCTCTCGGGAGGATTTGCTGATCTTGGACAATTTTGACACAGAAGGGGACGAGCATTTCGAGGAGCTGCTTTCCTGCCCGTGCAAATTTTTAATCACCAGCCGGGAGGATTTCCAGGATTACCATTACGCCCAGGTGAATCTTTTGGCCATGGAGCAGGATGAGGGGCTGGAGGCGCTCTTCCATGTGTACAACCAGAAGGAATACGGGGAAGGGGAGCAGGTTGCCGTCCGGGATATCCTAAGGTTTGTGGAAGGCCATACCATGACAGTGGAACTGATAGCCAAATACCTGCGGGATGTGGAAACCGCTCCTTCCCAGCTCTTGGCAAAACTAATGGAAAAAGAAGGGATTGCCGCAGTGGAGGGGATTGGCGTAAGGCTTCGTAAAGACAGGAAGCTGCAGGCGCAAAACGTAAGCCGCCACCTGCAGGCGCTGTTTGATTTGTCTGGCTTTGACGGCGGGGAGCGCAGGATCCTCCAAAGCCTTTCCCTCTTGGGTCCAATCCGTATCCGCAAGGAAACCTTCCTGGGCTGCTGCATGAAAGAAGAGGCGTCATTGGAGCTTCCAAAGGATGGGAACCTTGCCGGCACCGCAGAGGAAAGGGAACAGATGGAAAAGAGCCTGGCAAATTTAATCCGCAGGGGCTTTATCCAATGCCAGGAGGAAGAGGGAAAAGTATCGCTCCACCAGCTAATCTTAGATATGGCTTATTATAAGCTCCAGCCAGACTCTAGGCAATGCCCGCACATGGTAGACGGCATGAAAGCCTATATGCAGAAAGCATGCATAAGCCGCACAGAAGAAGAGGTTCGGGATAAATTGCTGGGGATATTTGCAGAGCGCCTGAATGGGGACGATTTGCGCTATGCGTCTTTCCTTGCCGCTTACTGCGGCAGGTTTCCCAGGAAGGATTCTGTGCCGGGCTTTCTGGACAAGGCAGAGAAAATTTGTAAAGAATCCCCGGAAACAGAGGCGAAGGGCTGCCTGGAAAAAATCTATTGCCTAAAGGCAAAGCAAAAATTCTGGTACTTAGAGGAAAACACAGAGGAATTTGATACGCCCAAATCCTTGCTGCGTATGGCAGAGGAAACGGCAGGGCTTATAAAAACCTCCTTCCGGTATGCTCTGGAATTTTCCCATGATGCAGGCTATTTGGGAAAGCGGTGCCTGGAGTATGGGAAATATTTGGAGCGCATGGTGAATCAGGTGGAGGTATATGAAGATTTGTGGGAGGAAGAGGGCAGGGTCAAGGGATTTGACTTGCTCCTGTCATGTGCGGCAGGGTTTTACCAAGAGGCGGAGAAGTATCTGCTGGAATCTGGCCTGCCTGCAGAAGAGAAAATCAACCAGATAAGGCAGATACAGGAATTTTACAGTGATGAGGATTTTACAGCCCTGTACCGCTGCGCCTTCTATGCGGACGCCAAGAAGGCTTATGTCTGCCAGCAGATTATGGACAGGCTTCTGGAGGAAAGCAAAGGCGCCGGCGCAGCGGCAATCGATGGCATAAGCATGGATGCCGTAGCCCGGGAAGCCTTAGAGAAAGGCCGTTATGAGGAAGCGGCCTATTATTTCAAAAAAGAAATAGAAGGAGGCTCCTATCGTTGGAGGGATAAAGAAAGCGCATATTCCAGCTTAGGGGAGACTTACTTAAAGATGGGGGATAGGGGGAAAGCGATTGAAGTATGGGAGGAGGCGATTGCATGTGAAAAGCGGGAAGGGGAGTATGCTTCCTATCTCTGCGAGCGCCTTATCCCTGTCTTGCTTTTGGATGGGAAGAGGGAGGCGGCAAGGGAATATGCCTTGGAATTTACATCCTATTATCTGGGGCGTTATCAAGAAAGCCACAAGGAAGACCCGTTCTATCTGCCTTTTCTTATCAAAGGGAAATTCTGGCTGTACCAGCTGGAGGAGGATCCCGGTGAGAAAGCAAAAGGCTGGGAGGCCTGCCTCTTATATTACAAACGTCTGCCGGCAGGGAGCCTGCCGGAGAGAATCCTGGATTTCTTAGAGGCGTATTTGGAGAGGATTCCGGGCATAGAAGAAAGGCTGTCCTATGCATATCGTCTTGTCCGGGAGTCGCCCCGAAGAGCGGAATGGGAAGCGGGATGCGTGCGGGTCCTTGCCTACATTGCCCGCATTTGCAAAGGGCAGTGGGAAAATGCCTCCCATACAGAAGGGACGGGGAAAAAGAAGGCCGCATACCAATACAGCAAAGCATTGGCGGCATACAGCAGGTCTCTTGTCTGGGAGGATTTTCGGAAAGAAAGCCAGGCGCTTCCTTATGCTATGGAGGCAGATGGGATATACAGGAGCCAGGGCTTGGACGAGGAATATCTGTATAGCCTTATCCACTGCGCTCTGTCCGAATGCTCAGAAGATTTGGACAAGTACCAGGAAGAAAAGGAAAAATGCAATTATTTCTTATTGGCGCAGCAGGAGGCGCAGGGGGCGCCGCCAGAACAGGCTGTGGAAATATGGGAAAAAGCGGCGGATAACCTTTCCGGTACAGACAGATGGGAACTGCAGGAGCGCTGTTACCAAAAGATAAGGGAACTCTATGCTTCCGCCATCAATCCCTTTCAGGACGATAAGGCTTTCTGGAGGTACTGGGAGATTTTTCGGCGCAGGCTTTCTTGCTTTGAAAATCCAGGGCAAAGGGAAGAGCGCCGGAAAGAAACGCTGCGCATGTACCGGGAGTTGGTATCTTATGCCATTCCATCAGCCCTATCCCCATCTGCTTCTGGAAAGGCAAAAATGGACATGCGTGAAAAATTCTGCAGAAGCCTGGAAGACCTTGCCAGTCAGCTTGCCGGGATAGGCTGCCTCATAGAATCAGCCGTCCTGTATGCATTGGCAATCCTGGCGGAAGCCGGAGGCGGTTGGGAAAGGGAAGTATTTGAGGGGATAGAATCCTATTTTAACGGGGATTTGGACAGGCTTTCGGCAGAATTTTCTGATGCGCTGCAGGGAAGCCTCTCTCCCAGCCAGGTGGACAGCATTTTCTATTGTTGGAGAAGGATGCAGGGAACGATTCGGGACGCAGGATGCTTCCAGCCTTTTGAAGCGGCATTCCAGCGGTTCCGGGAAGAATACCAGGAGAAGGAAATATCATTTAAACGGTAAGGATAAAAAGAAGGATGGAGGGATAGAGGATGAAAATCATCGTATTAATGGAAGATACATGGAAAGACCCAGCCTACCGATACGAGCATGGCCTTTCCGTCTACATAGAGACAAAGAGGCACCGCCTGCTGGTGGATACCGGCAAGACAGACGCTTTCTTGGACAATGCAAAAAAGCATGGGATCGATCTGTCAAAGGTGGACACCGTCGTATTGAGCCATGGGCATTACGACCATGGCGGCGGGCTTATGGCTTTCCATAAGCAGAACCCCAAGGCGGAGATTTATCTGCAGCGGTCGGCCTGCGGCGACTATTACCATGGGGAGCGTTATATTGGGATTGACAAAGGGATTGCAAGCCTCCCCCAGGCCAGGCTGCTGGAAGGGGATGTGCAGATAGATGAAGAGCTGTTCCTGTTTTCTGGGATTACAGGCAGGAAATACTTTGCCCAAAGCAACCTGGTTCTCTCCCAGCGGATAGGAGGGAAGGATATGCCGGATTCCTTTGCCCATGAGCAGTGCTTGGCCATCCGCCAGGAAGAGGGGACCCTGCTGGTATCCGGCTGCGCCCATAATGGGATCCTGAATATTTTGGAGCGGTACCGGGAATTGTTCCCAAGTGACCCTGACATGGTAATCAGCGGGTTCCATATGATGAAAAAGGGGGAATATTCCCCAGCGGAGCAGGAAGTAATCTGCGCAACCGCCCGGGAACTGTCAAAGATGGACACGGTATTCTATACCGGCCATTGCACCGGAGAGAAGGCCTTTGCGCTGATGAAGCCTATCATGGGCGCAAAACTCCGCCGGATGTACAGCGGGATGCAGGTTATGTGGGAGGTTGGGTAAGCTTTGAATCCCTACGCTCGCTGCGTTCTTTCCCTACGGCAAATATTGGCTTTGCCCATAAACGGCTCACTGCCGTAATCCACAATTACATTTGCTCGCCCCATCTCTGTGGTATGGAATCCGCTGGAAGGATTCTGCTTGCCATTTAGAATGGGGCGTTTCTTTTTTCTCAAAGCGCTATCAAGCATATCTGAAAAAATCATTTTCACAAACTCAAAAAAAATATGTGTATAATATTGCTTCAAAGGCCAGAACAAAGCCGTTATCTTACATAGAATCCAGAAATTCCAGCAATTTGGCTCGCTGCTTGGGGGTTAATTGGTAGATTTTGGCAAATAGAGGATCTGATGATAAGCGGGATTCTGTCTGGTCGTCAAAAAAATCAGCCAGTGTTATGCCAAAGGTATCACATAAGATGGATACAATTTCAACCGTAGGGTTTTTGTTTTCTAACTCTACATCCCTTAAGTAGCTCTGGGAAATCCCAGAAAGTGTCGCAAGCTTATTGACGCTATATCCTTTGGCGTTTCGGAGTTTTGTGATTCTTTTTGCTACGTTCATGGTAAAGCTCCTTTTTCTAAAGAGGATGAAAATTAATATACAAAACAAAAATAACAGAAATTTGAGAAAGAAATTACATTTAAAGATATTTAATACTAAAGTTATAGATATTAAAAAGAAAAATTATTAGAAAAAATAATGAAAATCTTTATATATTCATATTTTTATTTTTATAGATATTGACAATAATACTTATAAAGATTAAAATGGGATTGTCATAATGCTGAAAAAGAAAAGAGTTGGCATCATTCTATGATTTTTTGTGACAGTTAGTGATTTTGGGATTTGTATCTGGAAGAGGGAGGAGATTAGGATGTTTTGTCCGAAGTGTGGCACAGAGAAAGATAATAAAGTAAAATTTTGTTTCAATTGCGGATATGATTTTTCCAATTTAGGAAAGAAATCTGAGTCTGCAGAAAATGGCATACAGGGAGAAAAAGCGGTTGCCGCTCCGATGTTTCAAAGGAAAATGTGGGATAAGTATACAGAATCTGTCGTCCAGAAATGCAGGAGCATGATGGCAATATTATTGGCTGCCATAGTTTTTGTCACAACCATTTCCATGCGCAATGGCACAGTGTTTGCAGAAGAAATACAGAGGCCAGAAGATAGCGTGCAAAATGTGAGAAATGATTCAGAAGGCACGGCAAATGATAAAGGGCAGAAAATCCAAAGCAGTGATTATAATTATCGGATATTGGAGGATGATACAATAGAAATTATTGGGTATGTAGGTGCGGAAAATGAAATATCCATTCCGTCTAAAATAGATGGAAAAAGTGTGACAAGTATCGGGCGGGGTGCATTTTCGGACTGCAGCAGCCTGACGAGCATAGTTATTCCAGAAAGCGTGACAAGTATCGGGCGGGATGCGTTTTTTAGGTGTAGTGATCTTACCATTTGCTGTTCAAAAGATTCTTATGCAGAGCAATATGCGAGAGAGAATGATTTTAAAATCCAGGATATTCAGGCGACAGAGGGCCAAAAACCAACAGAGAAACCAGGGGATAATAATACCGAAGAACCAAAAAAAGATTCATCAGAAAATCCAGGAACAAGCTCATCGGAAACACCAGGCCAAAAGCCAACGGAGAAACCGGGGGATAACAATACCGAAGAACCGGGAAAAGAACCATCAGAAAATCCAGGAAAAGAACCATCGGAAACACCAGGTCAAAACCCAACAGAGAAACCAGGAAACAGCTCTGCGGAGAATCCTACGATATCGTCAGATGGAAAGACTATCCAGGCCATAATGGCAGAAGATATTGTCAAAACAATAGGGGATCAGCCATTTTATTTAGATGCGGAAACAGATGGGGATGGGACACTGACATATGAATCTAGGAACCCGGACATTGTAAAGGTGGACAGGACAGGGAAAGTTACAATTGCATCGACAGGGACGGCGAAAATAGTTGTAACTGCGTCTGCAACGGATAACTATAGTTCTGCGAAGAAGACGGTAAATATCACTGTGATACCGGAAGGGTACATACCGATTTCTGACATTGCTGATTTGTATGCAATCCGAAATAACCCAGAAGGCAAATATATTCTGGTGAATGACATTGACATGTCCGCTACCCGAAAAGGTGGTGAATATGACTTAGGCAGGGGATGGACGCCGATTGAGAGATTTTATGGTACACTGGATGGAAATGGACACCGAATTGTGGGAATGCATATATTTGGAGAATTTGATCCAGGTGTAAATATTGGATTGATTGGGGACGGTGGTCAATTTAAAAACCTTGGTA
>CAOKUK010000159.1 GCA_948472595.1 uncultured Eubacterium sp. | reverse complement strand
AGGAACATTTTCCTGAGCCATGAGCGCACCTGGGATCGCAAGATTGAAGAGATGTTCATTGCCGTTGAAATGGAGAAGATTTACAGCAAGAATAAGATTATGGAGTTCTACCTGAACAACGTCTATTTCAGCAGCGGCTACTATGGAATCCAAGCGGCCAGCAAAGGCTATTTCAATACGGAGGTGAGCAACCTTTCCTTATCCCAGATTGCATTCCTATGCGCAATCCCCAACAACCCAAGCCTCTATGACCCGGTGGAGCGGATGGAGAACACCTTAAAGCGCCGTAACCGGATTTTAGACCAGATGTGCGAGGACGGCAAGATTAGCCAGGCCACCTGCGATGAGGCCAAGGCGGAGAAGATTACCTTAAGCCGTCCCCAGAAGAAGAAAAATGATTATGTGGAGACCTACACCTATTACTGCGCAATCCGCGCGCTGATGCAGCAGCAGGGCTTCCAGTTCCAGACGGAGTTTTCCTCCGAGGAGGAGAAGGAGGCATACGAGACGGACTACAGCGAGCGTTACAGCGAATGCCAGAACAGCCTGTATACGGCGGGGTATCGGATTTATACCTCCATCAGCCTGGATATGCAGCAGCAGCTACAGGATGCCGTGGATGGGAATTTGGCGGAATTTACGGAGCAGAGCGAGGATGGGATTTATACCCTGCAGGGCTCAGCGGCCTGCATTGACAACCATTCTGGCTATGTGAAGGCCGTGGTGGGCGGCAGGAAGCAGGATTTGGCCGGGTATACCCTGAACCGGGCATACCAGAGCTTCCGCCAGCCAGGCAGCGCCATAAAGCCTCTGATTGTGTACACCCCAGCCTTGGAGCGGGAGTACACGCCGGACTCTATCGTGCAGGATGTGAAGAAGGAAGAGGGTCCTTCCAATTCCAGCGGCTCTTATGAAGGCAGCATCACCCTCCGCCGGGCGGTGCAGACTTCGAAAAATACCGTGGCCTGGGATTTGCTGGAGGAAATGACGCCGGAGGCAGGCCTGTCCTATTTGCGGGAAATGAATTTTTCCAGGCTGGATCCAGAAGACAACCGCCCCACCAGCGCATTGGGCGGGTTCACTTATGGCGCCTCTGCAGTGGAGATGGCCTCCGGTTACGCAGCCCTGGAAAATGACGGGAAGTTCCGCCAGCCAACCTGCATTGTGAAGATTACGGATTCGGAAGGCAACGTCCTGTTAGAGACGGAGCAGGAAGAGAAGGAAGTGTACAAAATGAATGCCGCGCGGATGATGACGGACATGATGGTGACCGTAATCCAGGAAGGGACAGGGCGGGGGCTGGCCCTTAGCAATATGCCCTGCGCCGGCAAGACAGGGACTACCACGGACAATAAGGACGGCTGGTTCGTAGGCTACACGCCTTATTATACCACCAGCGTATGGGTGGGGTATGACATGCCCAAAGAGCTTCCGGGTTTGTCTGGCGCCAGCTATCCGGGGAACATTTGGAAGTCCTTTATGGAGCAGATCCACCAATCCTTGGAGCCAGTGGAATTCTTGCCTTATATCAACGAAAATGACAGGCCAGGAAACCAGGCGGATCCCGGGGCGCAGCCGCAAGCCCCCGCAGAGGAGCCGCCTCAAGAGCCTCAGGAGCCCCAAGAGCCTCAGGAGCCTCCGATGGATTTGGCGCCCCAGGATCCTGTTTCGCCAGACATCCCGGAACTGCCGGATGATCCAGGAGCGGATATCCCAGATGTGCCGGATGTGCCAGATGTGCCCACGGAGCCAGTGGATCCCCCAGACATTCCGGAAGATCCCGTAGACCCGCCGCCCCAAGAGCCCCAGGAACCCCTAGAGCCCGTAGACCCCGGAGCCCCGGAGCCGCCCGTAGACCCAGGCGGCGAGGAGCCTGTAGGGGCGGGGCAGGAAGAGGCCGAAGGAAGATAATATTATAAAATATAGGAAGACCTTGCTGACTTCTAGATGAAAAGCTGGAAGTTGGCAAGGTTTTTTAAAATTGTTGCAGAATTGATTTAGTACTTATCCCCTAAAAAATTTATTTTTATAACGTGGAAACTAAAATTGCGTTATATGAATAATATTAGATAAAAATAGATATAATTATAATAAAACGAAACAAAATATTGCGTTTTAAAAAGAATGGTGGTATAATATGGGTATACTGCAAAAGAAAGGGGGATTTGTTATGAAAATACAGGCGGTTTTGATAGATGGATTTAAAAATCTTTCAAATGTAAAAATTGGTTTCCATAATATTACGGCGTTAGTGTCTTTGAACAATTTTGGTAAATCGAATGTACTTGCTGCGATTGATTTTGGGCTTGCATTTATGAAAGCTACAATGGAAAATAAGGCTGATATGATGGCCAATTCAAATTTAATACCAATTAACAGTTATATGGTTGGAAGAAATTATAAATTTGAAATGGAAATTTTGACTGAGCTGAATGGCGTAGAATATCGCGTGCTTTATGGATATGAATTTGCTTGGAAATGCGAGGAAAGTGCGGAACCTTATATTGTATCCGAGCATTTGAAGATTAGACCGGAAGATAAAGGGCAAAAATATACGCAATTGATTAATCGGGATAGACAAAGGGCTTTCTACAAAAGTTCGGAAACAGGGAGATGTTCGTCAAAAATAAATGTTGAATTAACGGAGCTTGTTATCAATAAACTTCGTGCATATGATGAAATATTTTATGCTGAGATTATAAAAAAAATGAATGGCATGAGATTTTATATGGAAAATAATCTTGATGCAAAAAGTTTCTATCAGCCAGATCCAATTATTCGAAAGGGACTAGAGGATATGGCTGTTGATGCTGAGAGTCTCCCGCGTGTATTATATCAATTACAAGAAAAAAATCCCAGTAAGTTCGCTCTCTTAAAAGAAGTATATAAAGATTTGTTTCCGAATGTTGAGGATATTATTGTGAGGCAATACAAATTTAACGGTGGAGATAGTGGCATATTACCAGATGATGCGCCATTTCTCATAGCAAATTCCATACATGTATTGTTTGTTAAGGATAGGAACTTGATGCACCCCATGGATTTTGCAATGATGTCGGATGGCGCAAAAAGGGTATTTATGATTTTGGCGAGAATTATCTTGGCGAATGAGGGAAATGTTTCCTTGATTGCAATCGAGGAACCGGAGAATTCCGTACATCCAGGCTTGTTTCAGGCATATATTCAAATAATTAGCCAGCTATTGGATGATTGCAAGATAATTATAACGAGCCATTCCCCTTATATAGTAAGTTATTTAAATCCCTCATGGATACATGTGGGCATAAGCGGGCACCCGGGAATTGCTGAATTTTATGCATTGAAAAAATCGGGACAACGATTGCTGCAACAAGATGCCGCTGATTTTAAGATGAGCATAGGAGATTATTTGTTTTCAATGTTAGCTGATGACGAGAGTGATTGGGCAGATTATCTGGAGTGTGGTATACATGAGTAAATGCCTTGTATTGTTTGTGGAAGGAGAAACGGAGGTTGAATTTTATAAAAGTGTAATATCAAATGCCAGGAAGAAGCGGGCAAACGGAAGATTTGATATTAATATTGAATGCAAAAATGTAAAAGGCATTGGTGGATTTAAAAATATTGCTTTGCGTAAGTTTATAAAAGAAATAAAGCCTAAGTATGACAAGAAATGTGAATATTGCATTGCTTTGTGTAGAGATACAGATGTTTTTGAATTATCTTCCCAACCTCCTGTGAAATGGAAAGAGGTAGAATCGGCTTTTTGTGAAAATGGGGTGCAAAAGGTTATTCATATAGAAGCGAGGCATTCTATTGAGGATTGGTTTTTGCTTGATTTAGATGGAATAATATCTTTTCTTCGTTTGCCAAAGAAAACAAAAGTTTCTGGAGGAAATGGATATGACAAGTTGAAAAAGCTTTTTCGGCTGGCAAACAAGATGTATTATAAAGGTATGAAAAGTAATGGTATGGTGAAACGACTGGATATGGATAAGATAGTGCAGAGTGTTCAGTCAGAATTAAGGCCTCTGTACGAAGAACTTGGAATTCGTTAAAAGAAAGCAATATTTTTTTGCACTCACGACCCCTATGGCATAGAGTCTCTCTATGCCATAGGGGCCGCATTGGTATGGCGAGATGCAGTTGCAATGCCCATGCCTGTAGGCTTTCAGAAGGTTTTACAGATTCTCATTCTTCAGCACATCGACGGTGTTCTTCCTCCCAATCTTTTTCATGGAATAAATCATTGTGGCAAAGACTACCAAAAACACGCTCCCCACAGCGATGGCGATGCTGTGCCAGGGGACGAAGAACGCCCCTTCCAGCCCATTGGAAATGGTGCGGTAAATCAGCCAGGTTACGGCAAAGGACACGGGAATCCCATAGAGCAGCCCCTTCACCCCATAGAGCAGGCATTCGAAATTCATCATCTTCCGGAATCCCTTCGGCGTCATGCCGATGGATTTGAGCATGGCGAACTCCCGCTGCCGCAGACTGACGTTGGTGGAAATGGTATTGAACACATTTGCCGCCGCAATCAGGGAAATCAGGGCGATGAACCCGAAGGCAAACACATTGATGACAGTCATCATTGCCCGTTCCCCCTCGATGCTGGCCGCATAATCGTACAGGCTGTCGGAGGACAGGCTCCAGTCAGACAGCTTCTTGCTCATGGCGGCCTCAGCCATCTTGTGGTCTGTGCATTTAAAAATCAGTTTCACAGGCGCAAGGCGGGCGGCGTCTTCTGCGGTTTCAATCTCTGAATATTCTGCCCCTGGCTCCAAATTGGCTAGCATGCGGGGTAAGAAGCTGTATGGGTAAAAGAGCTGGATGGTGTCGTGTTTGTCCGGGAAGAATGCAGGCGTGGCCTTTACCGCAGCGCCAATGGAAAGAGGGAGCGGCAGGCAGGCTTTCTCCAAAGGGAGGGGGATTTCATCTCCGGTATCCGGATTGTACAGGGTGCAGCAGGGCTTGCCAGACGCTTCGTCTATATAGGATTCATTCATATAATAGCCCTTCCGTTGTCGGGAAAGGTATGCTGTGGGGGAGCTTTCTTCTGCATTCGCCAGGGCGGGGAAGCTATAGTATTTCCCATCGTTCCCATTGTAAAGCCAAAGGGCGTCCGCCGCTACGGCCGTGGGGGAATCCGGATTGTAAAAGATGGATTCCGGCAGGTTCTGCTCCCTGAGGTATTCGCAGTATGCCGCATCTTCCAGGAAATGCAGGGTGAAGCTCAGAAGGCTGGTATCGTATTCCTGGTAGGGATCCCCTATCTGCTCTGCAAAAGTCTTCCTATAGTCCAGGTATTCCTGGCTGAGGGCGGAGGTCTTTATGGAAGCTTCAAGGTACAGCGGTATTTCGTAGGCCGAGTCTGAGACTCCCGGCGCACTGCCTAAATCCGCATACAGGCCTTCTAAGGGGACCTGATCCATTGGGGAGAGGCTGTATATCATGTCGTAGCCGGAATCTGAGACGACAGAGCCTGCAGATTCCGTCAGGTAAGCGCACCAGCTGCTGGTGGAGATAAACAGCACCACGCTTAAGAAAAGGGAAATAACCGTAGCCCGGTATTTTTTGCGGTTGCGCTTGTAGTTTTTCGTGGCAAGGGTGCCTTCAAAGCCAAAAAGCCTCTGGGTCAGCCAGGAAGTCTTCACCTTCCCTGGGCGGATGGCAATGTCGTCCGCTTGGCGGATGGCGTCAATGGCAGGCCTTCGCATGGCGCGCCGCACCGGGATATAGGCGGAAATCAGGATGGTGGCCAGGGAAATCAGGACGGCTATCGCCAGCGCCGCGAAGGAAGGGTGCATGGCCAGTACCACGTCTTCTGTGGGGCCCAAGGCCAGAAGCCTTTTGCCTTCATAAGTGGGTGCAATCATGCCCAGAATGTTGCCCACCATGTCCCGGATGAAATAAAAGGTGATGCCAATGCCCGTAAGCCCGGACAGGATGCCCAGAGGAATGCCGATGCAGCCCAAAAACAGCGCCTCAAACAGCACGCTTCCCGTCAGCTGCTGCTTGGTGGCTCCAATGGAAGCCAGCAGCCCGAACTGCTTGGTGCGCTCGCCGACCGAGATGGAGAAAGCATTGTAAATCAGGGAAATGGATCCGAACATGATAATCCCCATTAAGATACCGGCAAGGCCGTACAAAACGTCATTGTAACGGCTTTCCCCAGAGTAGCCGTAATACCGCAGCAGCTCATAATTCAGTTTCCAGGAAACACCGGAAGAGCTGCCTGCATTCGGGCCATTCTGTAATCCGCAGAGCTTAGAAAAGAGGCCTTCTATGACAGCGGTTGTGTCTTTCCGGGAATCTGTGCGGATATAGATGTCGTAAGGATGCTCAGGGTTTTTGTCCCCTATGGTCAGCGCCGTATAGCCTGGAGCGGAATAATCCTCATAGTCTGGCCTCTC
>CAOKUK010000158.1 GCA_948472595.1 uncultured Eubacterium sp. | reverse complement strand
GGCTGCCTCCTCCAGCGCAAATATCCTGGCGGATATCCTATTTGTGAAAGCCTTTTCCATGGGGATTGCCGGCGTTGCCTGGGCCACCTTTCTGTGCCAAGGGGTGAGCTGCGTGGCGGCCTTGGCGCTGGTCATCCGGCGGCTAAAAGGGATACCCACAGCGGAAAGGCCCTGCCTGTTCTCCTGGAGGCTGCTTGGGAAAATTGCAATTATCGCCGTCCCAAGCATCCTGCAGCAATCCTTCATTTCCGTTGGGAACATGATGATACAGGGGTGCATCAACAGCTTTGGGGTAAGCGTGGCTGCTGGGTATTCTGCGGCGGTGAAGCTGAACAACCTGGTAATCACTTCCTTCACCACCATTGGGAATGGGATTTCTAATTTCACCGCCCAAAATTTGGGGGCACAGAAATATGGGAGGATTCGGGAATGCTTCCGGGAGGGGCTGAAGCTGGTCTGGGGGATTTGCATTCCTTTTTGCGCCCTCTACCTGGGGGGCGGGAAGTATTTGCTGCTCCTGTTTTTAAACCGAGAATCCGGGACGGCGCTTCTGACGGGGCAGCAGTTTTTGTGGATTCTGGCGCCATTCTATTTTATTGTGTCAGCAAAGCTGGTGGCAGACGGCATCCTCCGAGGGGTAAGCGCCATGGGGCAGTTTATGGCCGACACCTTCTTAGATTTGGCTTTACGGGTGATTCTGGCTTTTGCCCTATCAGGGTGGATGGGCTCCGCCATCGGCATTTGGTGCGCCTGGCCCATCAGCTGGACAGTGGCGATGGGGCTTTCTATTTACTTTTACAGGAAACAGATGGTAAAATTCCCAATCATGAAATAACTTTGCAACATTTGTATGGTAAGATACCTTTGGAAACGGAAATACGTTATACTTTACAAAAAAGGAGGAGCTTTATGAAACATCTGTTTAAAGAAAGAGGTATCCTGGCAACCCTTGCGCTAATCATCCTGCTGTCCCTGTCTTTCTTCCTGGGAGGCATGGCAGTGGCGCGCCAATCAGAATCGGACGCCATCGCCTTAGCAGAAGAAAAGCTGGAACGCCGTTCTGACAAAGAGGTTGTATCCGAAAGCGAGGACTTCCAGGAAAACAGCAGGGAATTTGCCAGGGAAATCCTGCAAAAATATGGGGATTCCCCTTTGCTGGGAGAAGTCGCCATAAACGATGCGGAAGGTTCCCTGGAGGTTATCCTAAATGACGTGAATGCCGGGAACGGAGCAGAAGCAGCCATCCTTGCCATGTGCAGGGAATGCGGCCTGAAAGCCGGAACTGCCAAAATCAAAGACCTGACAGAAGAGCAGATTATGGAAATCGACCGTCAGGTATTCTGCGATTCCAATCATCCACTCACGGAATAAGCGGAGGAATTATGGCGACATTGCTGATTGTAGAAGACGACAAAACCATTAATGAACTGATGGCGCGCACCCTGTCCGTCACCGGGCACCAATGCCTCACTGCCTATACAGGCAGCGAGGCTGTTTCCATGATACAGGCACAGAAGGTAGACCTGGCTTTGCTGGATATTAATCTGCCGGATATGGACGGCTTTTGCCTGATGGAACGGCTTGAGGGAGTGCCTGCCATCTATGTGACAGCGCGCAGCGATATTGGGGACAGGATCCGCGGGCTGGACGGCGGCGCAGAGGATTATATTGTCAAACCCTTCCATATCCAGGAACTGATTTCACGGGTAAATGTGGTATTGCGCCGTTACAAACGGGAAGATATCTTCTGTTACGGGCAGGTAAAAGTGGACTTCCCCAATAGTAAAGCTTATCGGAATGGAGAAGAAATCATCCTGGCCAAGCAGGAATTTGAATTGTTAAAAGCCTTAATCCTCAATAAAAACATTACGCTAACCCGGGAACAGCTGCTGAATGCAGCCTGGGGTTGGGAATACGAAGGGGACGAGCGCACCGTAGACGTGCATATCCAGAGGCTTCGGAAAAAATTGCATTGGAAAAACTACATTAAAACCGTCTATAAGATTGGATACCGTCTGGAGCTTGAACAAGAAGGGCGGCTTATGGATAGTTAGGAGGAAGACATTTTGAAGATTTGGGAGAAAAATTATGTATTGACTATGGCATTGCTGCTGTCCCTGCTTTTCGGCAGCCTCTTTTTCCTACAGCAATACTCCTTCCGCCAGAACCTGGACAAATATTGCGACAACGCATCCATAAATGAAACCCAGATAGAATATGCCGTCTCTTCCTACTTATACAACGGAAAAGAACCGGGCAGGCTGGCCATGTATTGCAGGCGCCTGCAAAAACAAGGGATTTACCTGCAGGTCAGAAGCCAGGGGGATGTGTTGGCTGGCTCCCTTCCTTTCCCTTGGGAGGGGCGCTCGGAAAAGGATTTCCAGTTGGTAAAACGCCAGGGCATGCCCTATCTATGTATTGCCAATACCTATCCGGATTTTACCTATGGAGCCATTTCTATCCTCTATCTGGAAGAAATCAGCAGCCTGTACCAATCCCAGCGCCGCCAGATGCACCTGCTCCTGGGCGCCGCCGTCTTCCTCTCCCTGCTCCTGTCTGTGATTTTATATTATACGATGCAGCGGATTTATGCCCCCGTCCGTAACATTGCCCATGAACTGCGGACGCCTTTAACAGCCATCCAAGGCTACGCCCAATACATTTCCCTGGGCAATATCGGCATGGAGGACATCCTATTTGCCGGCAGCCAGATTGACCTGCAGGCCCAGCACTTAAACGCCTTAATCGAAAACCTGCTGATTATGGGCAACCTGAGGGATGGGAAAATCACTATGGCGCATATGGAACCTGGGGAACTGATAAAAGGGCTGAGGCCCTATTTCCCTTCCCTCTCCATCGGCGGCCTGGAAGGCAGGCTGTATGGGGACAAAAACCTGCTGCTGAGCTTACTGCGGAACTTAATTTCCAATACCTGCCGCCAGGGAGAAGATATCCTCTTGACTATCCGTGGGAACGCCATTACGATTTACAATAAAGACGGCCATATCCCTTCCGATATGCTGCGCCTCTTAAATGAAAACCGCCCCATCCCCCAAGAAATGGTGGCAGGCCGGGGGCTGGGCGTTCCCCTATGCCACGAAATCTTAAAAATGCATCACGGTGTCATCCGGTACCAAAACCTGCCGGAAGGCGGCGTAAACATCCTGGCCTCCTTATGGAGCTATCCCCGCTTGCGGGCATGAACCCCACAGCTCCATAAGGCGCCGCCATCGCCTGCATCATAGGGATGCCGCAGGCCTGCCCTATCCTGGTTACCTGCCCTGAGAATTGTTCCGGTACTGTACAGGCGTCAAATCGTATTTTTTCTTAAAGAGACGGTTGAAATGCTCCACATTTTGGTAGCCCACGCTCTCCGCAATGCTCTCCACCGTCATGCTGCTGTTCTTTAGCAATGTCCGCGCCTTCTTCATCCGCACGTTCTTCACAATCTCTCCGAAGGTCTTCCCGGATTTCTCTTTAATATATTTAGACAAATAAGGCTTGGACAGATGCATCTTCTCTGCAAGCCCATCCAGGGTCACGCTTAAGTAATGCTCCTGGATATAATTCATAATCTCGTTGAGCCGCTCGTCCCGGCCCTGGCCGCTCTGCTGGATCTGCTCTAACTTATTCACAGCCACGCAGAGGGCTTCTATGGAAGACTTGATAATATCCTCGTCAATCCCCACGCCCCAATACAGGCGGTTATTGCAGGAAATCCCCACATAGGACACGGCCTTAGCGGAAGATCCCCGGGACAGGGAGTGCTCTTCATAGATAGACAGCTCATAGCTGATATTGAAATATTGCTTCAAGGCATTGCTGACTGCATCCAGGCGCCCGTTCCCGTTGCCCGTGACGCTGCGCACCTGGCCTCCGTGGGAAATCATCGCCTCTGCCAGGATCCCATCCTTCTGGCGGAAATGGCATTCCGGGATTTGGAAATAAGGCATATTGCCCACATAATGCTCTTCGAAAATCTGGTACACCAGCTGGGGGGACAGCTCCATATGCCGGTGGTCTGACACGCCCTTGACCGTATAGCCCACTTCTTCCTTCATTTTATCTGGGATTGTAATCCCATAATTCTGTTTCAGGATATAACCTACGCCGCCCTTCCCAGACTGGCTGTTGATACGGATAACATCTGAATCGTAAGTACGCCCCACGTCCTTGGGGTCGATAGGCAGATAAGGGACTGTCCAGTACCCTTCCGGATCCTTCTCACGGCAGGCCATGCCTTTGGCAATGGCGTCCTGGTGGGAGCCGGAAAATGCCGTGAACACCAATTCCCCGGCATAGGGCTGCCTTGGGGATACCTGCATGCGGGTGCACCGCTCATAAGTCTCTGCAATTTTTGACATATTGCTAAAGTCCAGGTTGGGATCCACCCCATGGGAGAACATATTCATGGCAAGGGTCACAATGTCCACATTCCCGGTGCGCTCCCCGTTCCCAAAGAGGGTGCCTTCAATCCGGTCAGCCCCTGCCAGGACGCCGAATTCCGCATCGCAGACGCCCACGCCCCTGTCATTGTGCGGGTGCAGGGAAAGCACCACGTTTTCCCGGTATTTCATATGCTTGCTCATGTACTCCACCTGCCCTGCGAAAATATGGGGCATGGCATTCTCCACCGTGGTGGGCAGGTTGATGATGGCCTTCTTGTCTGGGGTAGGCTTCCACACGTCCAGAACCGCATTGCACACATCCAGCGCATAGTCCACTTCCGTCCCAGAAAAACTCTCCGGGCTGTATTCAAAGGTAAAATTGCCTGCCGTCTCCTCCGCCAGCTTCTTCAAAAGCTCTGCGCCCTCCACGGCAATCTGCTTAATCTCCTCCTTGCTTTTCTTAAAGACCTGCTCCCGCTGCGCCAAGGAGGTGGAATTGTAAAGGTGCACCACTGCATGGGGAGCCCCCTCCACGGCCTCAAAAGTCTTGCGGATAATATGTTCCCTGGCCTGGGTCAATACCTGCACGGTCACGTCGTCCGGTATCATGTCCCGGTCAATCAACGCCCGCATAAAGTTGTATTCCGTCTCCGATGCGGCTGGGAAGCCCACTTCAATTTCCTTAAAGCCCACCTCCACCAGCAGTTGGAAGAACTCCAGCTTCTCCTCTAAGCTCATCGGCTCTATCAAGGCCTGGTTCCCATCCCGCAAATCTACGCTGCACCAGATGGGCGGGGCGGTAATATACTCCTTCTTCACCCAGTCATAAGTCACTTCCGGGGGCATAAAATACTGTCTTTTGTATTTTCCAAAATTCTCCATGCTGCAAATCCTCCACAATTTTATTTTTCTAACACTATGAAAAGTGTCCCGCTTTGCAGGTATCCCCTGCATTTTATCTTATGGGTAATTCCAACGGAATTTCTTAATAAGACAAAAAATCTTCCATTTCCATTGCCCATAAGGGACAATAGAGACGAAAGATTTAAAAATCCTGCGCGGTACCACTCTACTTCATGTATTTTTCCTACATGCACTCATCGGCGCCTTCACGCCTATCTCTGTAACGGGAGATCCCGTCCCGGCTTACTATACAAAACTGCTATAGCTGCCCATATGCTGCGCAGCCACCCGCAAAAAACCATGCAAGCGCCTTTCAGCCAGGAAGCTCCAAGGCCAGTTCACTGCATCGCCCCTGCCATTTCCCACCGCCAATGGCTCTCTGTAAGTTCCTCTGCAGCTACTATTCCTTTTCAACGCTTTTACGGGTTTTATCTTATCACAGATTGGCGCACTTGTATAGTGATAATTTTAATCAGTTTTATTGATGTATATTAATCTTTTGCAGTTTGGCATTGGCTCTAATCCAAATAATTATCCCCCGCTTTCTTAAAACAATCTCAGTTTTTCAAAAGCCCTGTAAAGGCCGTCCTCTACTACGGACGGGCATACCATGTCGGCAATCCGCAAGAGGGAAGGGCTGCCATCAGCCATACAGACGCTGATTCCCGCAGCCTTAAGCATCTCCAAATCATTCATGCTGTCGCCAAAAGCAATCGTATCCTCTTTGGAAACGCCCAAGAAATCACACAGCCTTTCCACTGCCTTCCCTTTATCAAAAGCCTTGCTTGACAGTTCTCCATTCACAATGCCACAGGCGTCCTCGTCCTGTATGCAGAAATCAAATTCTTCCTGCAGCGCCTGCATGGGTTTTTTCAGACGCTCCGCCCCGCGGCTCATAAATGCCATCCCATAGATAGGCTCGCCATCATATTCGGACATCGGATGTATGCCCAGTTCCGTTTCAATCTGAATCCTCCACCGCAGCAACTCGCTGTTAGCCTTCGATTGCATATTTTCTGCCAGAAACTCCTTAAACCCCTCGTCAGTATAACTACGGTTCCTGCCCCCTATCGTGCGGTAAACGCCGCTTTCCTTAAAAACATCCAATACCCTGGCCTGTTG
>CAOKUK010000157.1 GCA_948472595.1 uncultured Eubacterium sp. | reverse complement strand
AATAGAATCCTTCACTTTCAAGTTCTTCACTTTCCCCTTTGTTCCGACTGCTGCAAAAATACCTACCCCATTATTGTTTTCATAGATAGAATTCAAATTGGATATCGTATAATTCTTCCCATCATAGCTTCCATTGAAAGGATTGTCCCTACTAAACAAGGGAGACAATGGCTGGTAATTTGCATCAATATTTCCGCTCTGTACAAAATACCGGTTATTGTGCCTTGCCACTGCTTTCAACTGATTTAAGTTTTTTACCTGATATGGATTCGATGCAGAACCGGTTCCTCCCGCAAAATCGTTTTTTCCATAAACCTTCAGACTATTGCTCTTCTTTTGTATGCCATTGACCTTAACCAGAAAATAATAATCATCCGAAGATACCTTTTTATTTTTGCTGTTAGTCAAATTCCAGTTCACCGTCTTTGCCTTTCCGCCAGACACTTTTCCATTAAAGCACGTCTTAATCTTCTTTCCGTCAGAATTACATACATATACAGTAGCTTTTTTTACGGTTGTATTGATTTTAAACGTAAGGCTTGCTTTGCAAGAAGATTCTGTCGCTACCAAGTCGCCTTTATCTGTTGTCTTGACAGAGCAGGTAATCTTGACTGCTTTTACCCAGACTTTGCATTTAAAAACTTTCCCTGACACTTTTACGCGGATACTGGTAGCCCCAGATTTTTTTGCTGTAACAACGCCATTTTTTACTGTCGCTATATTCTTATTATCAGAACTCCAATGCGCCTTGCTCTTAGTCCCCTTTACTTTCAGCGTTTTCTTCTCGCCCTCTACCAGAGTAATCGACTTCTCACTCAGAGACGCAGCTTCCACCTGCACTGCCTTTCCAAAACAGAAAATCATGCATAACAGCACACATAACTCTAACAAAAGCTTTTTTCTCAAACCTTTTTCCTGGCTCACTTTGCACTGCCTCCTTTTCTTCTCCTAACTACGTTTAAACTGCAACATAGCTCCCTGCCATTTCCCCGTCATTCTTCTCCCATAAAATAGTCTTCTTCACAATAGCTCTTGATTTTCTCGACTCCCATGTCGTCCTTAAGCCCCGACACAAATTCCCGGGCGCTCCTGCCCCATTTGCCTACCAGAACACACTCCTTATAATCAAAGACCATCTGCACAAATCCGCCAAATCCGGCATTGTAAGATGGGAATTCCTCAAATGCGCTGCAAAGGATGGGATAGGTTGTCTGCCCCGGAGCCTGCTTCTTTGACTGCCCAACCTCGCTGAGCATCACCCACAGCATGCGCATGCACGCAATTTGCTGGTCTTGGCTGGATTCCTCCGTGATGCCATACCGTTCGGAGAGATCCACCAGCATCTTGCCATCCTGCGTCACCACATAGGTGCGGTAACCGTTCAAGGGGTTCGCCCCCCTTTCCCCCTCCTGATCCCTTGCCTGGTTCATCTGGGAACGGAACGCTGCGCCTGCCACGATGTTATTCCCATAGATTTTGCTCTTTTGGTCTTTGTTTACCATATGCTTATCATTCTTTTCTTTGACATTAAAATTGTGTATGCCAGTCAGAGCATTCTCCATTTCCGAATCCGGCTTCACAGTTCTGGCAAACACCTTTTCCCATTTCCCATTGAGTAAAGGCAGCGCCTTCGCAAGCGCATCGCCCTCTATCACCGCCCGTTTCTCCTTGCCGTCTTCGCCTTCTGCTTCATCCTCATCTTTTGCGCCGTCTTTGCTTTCTGCACCGTCCTCGCCTTCTGCACCGTCCTTACCTTCTGCGCCATCCTCAGCCTCTGCAACCAACTCAGACAGCTCTACAGTATCCTGCTGCCAGGCGTTCTCCACAAACCATGAGTCATTTAACTCATTGTCTATATGGAAATCAAACTGGCACGCATAGAGCAGCAGCGTGTCAAGCCCTGTGGGCATCTCCTCCATGCCGCTGTAGGCCTTCCTATATTCCTCCAGAAAGAGGTAGTCCTCCCGGTTCAGGGATTCATAGACATTCTCTTTCAGGGAAATCAGCCCATAATCTTCCAAATCCGTCACATGGTCTGTCAAAAACATGTTCGGGAGCGGGCTCCCTTGTTCCTCTGCCTTATTCAGCGCTTTTTCCATGTTCTTCTTGCATTCCACTTTCACCGTGACAGACTCATTCTCCTCCTGCATCTTGCTTACCCGCTCATCCGCCGTACTGGAAGACTCTCCCTTTTTAAATCCGTTCTCCGCCAGCTCTTCAATCTGAGCCTTCTGATCCTCGTTTTCCACCCACACGGTAATCTCGGTGCCTGCCTGAACCGGCGTGTCAAACACCAGGTTCTGGGGCTTCAGCACGGTGGAATAGAGGCCAATCCCCACCGCCACCGCAAGGCTCGCCACCAGGAACAGGCTGATTGTCCAGTTCCGGGTACGCTTGCGCTTGCGTATCTTCTCCTTGGGGTACTCCGCAATCCTCTTATTGAGCAGCGCATCCTGGAACTGCTGCATCCCCTGGAAGCGCAGCTCCTGGCGCACGCTCAGCGCCTCCATGACCGCCCGGTCCATATTGGGGCTAATCTGCACGCCCAGCTCCTTTGGCGACTCCAATTCGTCCTTGAATTCCCGCTCCGTGGATTCGATTGGCTTTTCCCCTGTGAGCAGCTGGTACAGAATTGCCCCCACTGCATAGACGTCCGTATAAAACCCCTGCCTGCTGTTATCCCGGTACTGTTCCAGCGGCGAATAGCCCACTTTAATCACCGGCTCTGCAGCCATCCCCTCTTTGCTGTCGTTTAGCTGCGCAGCCCCAAAATCAAACACCTTAATCTCATTTTCGTCTGTGATGAAAATATTGTCCGGGCTGATATCCCTATGGATAATCCCCTTGCTGTGAATCTTTTTCACGGCCTCGATGATGGGCATGATAATGCTCATGGCCGTCTCGGAATCCACCGCCCCCTGTTTGTCCAGGTAATCCTTTAAGAGCACCCCCTCGATATTCTCCATAATCATGTAGGCCGTGCCATTTTCCTCAAAATAGTCAAAGACATTTACAATATCCTTTGCCTTCCCAAACCGGGCGACGCTCTGGGCTTCCATCAGGAAACGACTCAGCCTTTCTGCATACTGCCCTTCCTTCTCGCCGGAGAGCAGGCCAATCTGGCATTCCCCTGGCGCGCGGTTGACAAGCCCCGCAGGGTAAAATTCCTTTGCCGCCACCACCACGCCCAAAACCGAATCGAACGCCTTATAGGTAATTCCAAATCCGCCTACGCCGATTACCGTCCCAACAATAAAACGTCCTTTCAGAATCACGCCTGGAGGCAGGTAATGAGGCTGTTTCGGCGGCGTCCCTTCTACATAGCCGCAATAAGGGCACACCTCATACTGCCCTTTCACGCTAAAACAATTCATGCACAATTCACTAGCCATTTTTTCTCCTTACTTCAGGTAAAAGGTATTGTTCTCATCTGCGAGCATGATGGTCGTGCCTGGCGCAAGCAATATATCCAGATTCTGGGGCAGGCAGCTCTCTTTGCCCTTGATAAAGCTCCCATTTGCAGAATAATCATTGATAATATATTTTTGGCGCCCCTCATCCCAACGAATCTTGCAATGGTCGCGGCTAATCTCTTCCTGCCCTTCAAACACCAGATGGTTGTGCGGGCTCCTGCCCAGCAATATTTCCTGCCCATCCGCAATGGAAATCTCTGCGCCTGCGTAAATGCCTGTCAAGCCTACCAATGCGCCATGCGCAGGCGCTGCCTGCTCCGTTGGCGCCTGCGGCAGGCTTGCCGCGGCAGCCCCCTGTTTCGGCTCTTCCTCCGCTAAAATATGGTACTTCGCCTCCACCTGCTCTTTGACTTCTCTCAGCTGCGGGATTTCATTGGGTACCACTTTCACTTTTCTTGGGGTAGCAATCAGCGCCGCCACGGAAAAAAGGGTTCCCAGGCCAGAAAGCGACAAGGCCATCACACAGGCGCTCCCGCGGCAGTATTCCTGCCATAGCGCCGCTTCCGGCCACAGGAAGTCAATCGTGGCCGCCATGCCCGCATATAGCAAAAGCGAGGCCATCACCAGGATGCTGCTCGCTTTCTGCACCTGGCTCCCGACAATCCCCCAGATGCCTGCGGCCAAGGATACGACAGCCGGCAGGAGCATAAAGCAGAAAACCCAAATCGCCTGATTGTCTGTGACCTCCTGCCCTCCTATGTCCAGAGATGGGATAAATTGTGTGCATGCTCCCCGTATGTAATCCATCTGCGTCCATGCAACGTCTGCATAGAAATCCTGGATGCGTTTTACGGCAGGCAGGAACAGGGAGGCCATGTTAAGCAGAACGCAAAGCGATGCGAGCACCCGAAATGTTTTTGCATAACGATTCATGTCTCCCCCTCTTATTCATTGTTTTTTTTCTTCAACGCCCCCAGCACTTCCCCCCATTGGAAACGTTTCCCGCACAGCGGCATAAACAGGAGGCTGACATCCCCTACGGTAATTGTGTCATATGCCTCCAGCTGTATCGGCATCAGCACGACTTTATTATTGCGATAGGTCAGGCTGCTTGACTCACCTGGCTGTACCAGGAAGATGCTCTCCCTGGGCTCATAGATGACGACTGCATGGCGCTCCCGCGACACGCTTTTTTCCTCCGTCAGCGCCACATCCATGTCCGTCCCGCGCCCAATAAAATTTTTCCCCACTTTCAACGTGAAAGAAGCCCCGATATGCGCCCCGCCCAACGCAACCAACCAGCCAACGCAAGGCGTGGACACAACATTGGGCGTCCGCATATGCGCGGCAGGCTTTGAAACTGGTTTCTGGGCAGGCCTTGGGTGGGTCTTCGGGGCAGATGGAATGCTATCCACAGGCGGCTCCCCCACCTGCGAAAACATATCGTCAAAAAAGCCAATTGTGTGGTCATCCGAATCATCCGTCCTGCCAAAATCCGCCTGGCTGACCATTTCTTCCGTCAGTTCGTCTACCGGGACTGTCACCTGATCCGCTGACATATCTGAAATCACAGGCGGCACATTCGGCGCTATCGGCGGCGCCCCTCCCATCATTGGCGGCACATTCGACCCCATTGGCGGCACATTCGGCCCCATCGGCGGCGCTCCCCCCATCATTGGCGGCACATTTGACCCCATCGGCGGCACATTCGACCCCATTGGCGGCACATTCGACCCCATCGGCGGCACGTTCGACCCCATTGGCGGCGCTCCCCCCATCATCGGCGGCACGTTCGGCGCCCTATCTTCCATCCGTCCCGTCAGAGGGCCACCCGCCGCAAATCCCTGCCCGGGCGGGGGCATCATCTGCGACACCCCGCCCGTGGGCGCGTCTTCAACAAAGGATTCCGTCCGCTTCGTATCCACATCGTGCCCTCCTGCACAATGCGGGCAAACTGCATATTTTTCCTTATCATAGAAATGCCCTTTTTCACATCTGCATAAATTCATGTCTTCCTCCTTCCAGCATCGTATGAACTTGCACTTATAAGCGTTAGCGATTCTGCCTCTTCATGTCCACTTCCTCAAAATGAATCAACACGACAGAGGTATTGTCTTGCGAATGGGAATTGGCATGCGTCGCCGCCTCCACCAGCGCCTCTGCTTTCTGAGCCGGACGCACCGCATCCGCCAAAATAATTCTTTTAATCTGCTCATCCGGCAGCGTCTTCGTGACGCCATCGCTGCAGAGCATGACCATGTCGCCATATTGCAGGGGAATCGGGTCGTAATTGATATCCATCAAAGACACATTTCCCATGCCAAGGAAACTAATCAGCGCTTCTTTCTTCCGATGCGCCGCCGCCTCTTCCTGCGTAATCTGGCCTGCCGCCACCATTTCCTTCAGCCTCATCCCATAATTATGGTCTCTCGTCATCTGATACATCTGGTGGCTGCGCACCATATAAATCCTGCTGTCTCCCACAGAGGCACAATAGAGCTTATTATCCTCCACAATGCAGGCCACCATGGTGGTCCCAGACCCTCTCCCATTTTCCCTTGGGAAATGATAGATTGTGCGGTCAATCGCCCGGATTTCATTTTCAAAAAAAGCGGGTATGTTCACTTCCGGAACCTTTTCTATCTCCCGAAACCCCTGCACCATCATCTGCACCGCTGTCGCACTGGCCCTCCCGCCGTCCGCCATGCCGCCCATGCCGTCACATACCAATGCCAGCGCCCTGGTCTTTTTATTGGAAGCCAGCATTTTACTTGGCGTGACATACAAGGCGTCTTGCTGGTAATCGCGGTTCCCCACCGCCGTGCGCGCCAAGGTTGTAATCTGCGGCGCTTTGCGGACCACTTTCCCTGACGGCTCTTCCTGCGCCAAGCTCTGCTTGCGGGCAATGTTTTCCTTTTTTCTATGTATGCCAAACATCCTGCGCTATTCACCCCCATTCCCTGACGGCTGCTGCTTGGGCATATGGAAGATAAACTTCTCCCTTCCAGCCGTAAT
>CAOKUK010000156.1 GCA_948472595.1 uncultured Eubacterium sp. | reverse complement strand
GAAGCTGATTACACCAAGGTCAGCTGGTCCACGTTCCAGGAAGCCCTCACCAAGGCGCAGGAAGTACAGGCCAGCACAACGGCAAGCCAGGATGCGGTGGACAGCGCCAAAGCAGCCTTAGATCAGGCAATTAGCGGCCTGAAGACCTTGAAATCTGTTTTGGAGGCAGGCATTGCAGCCAATACCATTGCCGATTCTGAGAAAGACAAATATACGGCAGAGAGCTGGAACTTCTACCAGTCCATGCTGAAAGAGGCCAAGGACCTCCTGGCTAAGGGGACAGTGGCCGAAACAGACGTGAACAGCGCAGTGAAGGCATTGCAGGATGCGAAATCCAACCTGGAGAAGAAGCCGGTGACGCCGCCTGTTAAGAAGAATCAGAAGATTAAGTATACCAAATCCTTCGAGAAGGCATACGGCGATAAGGCATTTAAGCTGGGCGCAAAGGTCACCACAGGGAACGGCAAGCTGAGCTACAAGACCTCCGATAAGAAAGTGGCGGTCGTTGACAAGAACGGCAAGGTAACCGTTAAGGGAATCGGCAAATGCACGATTACCATAACAGCAGCCGCTACCAGCACATACAACAAGAAGTCCGTCAGCGTTGCCCTGAAAGTGAATCCGAAGAAGGCGGCCTTAAGCAGCGTGAAGGCAGTTAAGGGCAAGAAGCTGACTGTAAAATGGAAGAGGGATTCCAAGGTTACCGGATACCAGATTCAGTACTCCTTGAAGAAGAACTTCAGCGGCGCCGGGAAGATTACGGTTAAGAAGAACAAGACCACTTCCACTACCATCAAGAAGCTGAAAGCCGGCAAGAAATATTACGTGAAGATTCGCGCTTACAAGACGGTGAAGGTTGGCAAGAAGAGCCAGAACTTCTACGGCGACTGGAGCAATGCGAAGCTCAGCGCTAAGATTAAGAAATAAAGCTTTCGAAATACGGAAGGGAAAGCGAAAGCCATGCGGAGTGAAAGGGGGCGTCCTTTTGCAAAGCAGGCTGGGCAGATGCCAGGAAAAAAGGCCATACTGGCATATGGGGAGGCAGGGATTTTCTGCCTTCCCATAGCTACAGGCGTATAGGCCAAGAGCAAGCGCTTGCCAGAGATTCCTGCTGAAAAAGCAGGGATTTCGGCGAGGGCTTTTCTGGCATTTTGTGCATAGGGGAGAAAGGAAGGAGAAGAGATATGGGTAATAGAAGATGGAAGTCTGTGGCGTCTTTGGTGTTGGCCGCCGCATTGGCAGTGGGCGGCATAAATGTGGCAAGCCCGCTGGCTGTACAGGCAGAGACGGCAGGCGAAAGCAGGGCTGCGGCAACCACATATTATATTGATGCGGCAAATGGAAATGACGACAATAACGGCACCTCGGAGTCCACTCCGTGGAAATCCTTTGTGAATGTGGAAAAATTGGAGCTTACCGCAGGGCAGCAGGTGCTGCTGAAGGCAGGGTGCACCTGGAATGAAGAGAAGCTGATGATTAAGAATGCCAAGGGCACGGCAGAGGCTCCTGTCATCTTAGGCAGGTACGGCGAGGGGAAGGATCCCGTCATCAACGGAAACGGAAGCCCCTGGCTGGACGGCAAGATTGCTGTTAGCTCTCGGAAAAAAGAGGACGTGGCGGCTGTCCATGTGCAGAACTCAGAATACATCACCATCCAGAACCTGGAAGTCACCAACTGGGAGAGCGACGCCGGGGATTTGATGGGCGAGGCAGGAGGCAGCGTGGTTTACGACCAGAGCAAATCCATGCTCACCGGTATTTTGGTGGAGAACCGGGACGCTGGGGAAATCAAAGGCGTTGTGATTAAGGACAATTACGTCCATGACGTGAACGGCTATATGTCCCAGAATGGATCGGAAGGCCATAAGAAAGGTTCTGGCGGCATCATGGCGTTAGTCACAGGCGGGGATGTGGAATCTTATTACACCGGCCTGAAGATTACCGGGAACAAGGTAGAGAAGGTCTGCCACGAGGCAATCTATATGGAAAGCTGTTGGGCAGCCCGGGTTCTGGTAGGCGGCGCAGGCAGCCAGCAGGCAGGCAGCAAGAAATGGGTAGGCTGGCCAGACGTGTATGTGGCGCACAACTATGTGAATGACGTGGCGGGAGACGGAATTGTGCTGATCAATGCGGACGGCGGCGTTGCAGAATACAACCTGATAACGGCAAGCGCAAGCGAGCAATGGAATTACAAGCGCAACCCGGCCCATGCCGCAATCTGGATGTGGGACTGCAACAATGTGACCATGCAGTACAATGAAGCGGCGCATACCACGAGCACCCAGGACGGGATGGCTTTCGACTGCGACTATGGCAATCAGAACGTGATGTACCAGTACAACTACAGCCATGACAACAAGGGCGGCTTCTGGATGGCGTGCCCGGGGCCTTATTATACGGTAAATGCAGTGGTGCGGTATAATGTCAGCGTGAACGATGGATTGTTTGACGGTTCCCGCATTGTCCATATCGGCGAATACGGAAGCATCGGCAACCAGGTTTACAACAATACCATGTATTGGAATACAGGATACAAGAACATCAAGGCCGTGGAGCAGGGGACATGGACCTGGAACGTAGGCGGCTACGATGTGGCTGCCAAGAGCAGCGGGACGGATATTTACAACAATATTTTCTGCGGCGACAGCGTCTTATTTGAAAACCATGAGGGCGTGCGCTATGATTCGAACTGCGTATGGGGCGGCTCTGAGGCGGTATATCCCCTGGATGAGGATGTGAACGCCGTTGTGGCCAACCCAAGCTTTGTAAATGTGAAAGACTATACAGACGGCGGCTTCCAGGATAGCCAGGTGACCCTTGGGACAGCCAACGGCATGAAGCTGGCTCAGAATTCCCCATGTATCAATGCAGGGCGGGACTATATGCCGGTTCCGGAGGAATCCTTCCCAGAGGTCAAGGATGAATTGGTGAAAACCCATATCACGCTGGAAAATAAGGATTACGAAGGAAATGCAGTCCCCTATGCCTCCGCAAAGGCGGAAAACAGGCGGGTGGATATCGGAGCCTTTGAGTACCAGGGAGACGGCAGCTACACAGGCAAGAGCGATGCAGATTACCTGCAGGCATTGGTGCAGCAGGCAGAGGGCTATCAGCAGAAAGATTTTTCAGCATCCAGCTGGGCCGCCATGCAGACGGCTTTGGCGAAAGCCAAGGATGCATTGGATTTGGCTGATTCGGCTCCGAACCAGGTGACGGCAGCCAGGATTGGCTTAGAGAACGCCCTGTTGGGCTTAGAGCTGTCAGACGGCAGCAATCCAGGCGGCAAAAAGGAGAATGTGCTGGAATCCTATGGCACGGACAATGACAATGCAGGCTTTGAGACCGCAGGCACAGACTGGGGCAAATGGCAGAGCGCCGTAGGGGTGTCCAAAGACCAGGCGCGCACAGGCAGCCAGAGCTTGAAGGTAGAGCAGGAAAGCAGCGACAAGACGGCTTATTCCGAGATTGGGAGAGTGCCGGTAGAAATTGACACAGACTATGTGCTGGAAGCATGGGTTTATGCCGGGGATGCAGACGTTACTAAGATAGGCCTGGAGGCAAAGCACCACAACAGCGTGACAGGCAACAGCGATGTGAAGCTTGGGACCGTATCCCTGAAGGCAGATGCAGAGACGGACGAGAAAGGCTGGAAGAAGGCCGTGCTTTCTTTCCGGACAAAGAACTGGAACTTAATCAGCGTCAGCCTCAGCAGCAATATCCCGACTGTATATATGGACGATGTGACCCTCTACAAGAAAGAGGGCGGCTCCAAGGTAGAATTGGACAGGACGAAGATTGAGGAGGCCCTGGCCATGAGCCCGGAGTTTGGGGAGGACTCCTATACAGAGAGCTCTTGGAAGAATTACCAGGAGAAGCTTTTGGCCGCAAGGCTTAAGAGGGTGGACGCACTGGCTACCCAGGAGAGCCTGGATCAGGCGGCAAGCCAGCTTAAAGAAGCCATCAATGGCTTAGAGAAGAAGCCGGCTCCAGTTGTGGATAAATCCGCCTTGCAGTCCTTGTACCAGGATTGCGCCGCAAAAGGAAAAGAGGATTATACAGACGCCAGCTGGGCTCCATTCCAGGACGCTCTGGCAAAGGCAAAGGCAGAGCTTGATAAACAAGACGCCACCCAGGAAAGCGTGAACCAGGCTGTAAGCCAGCTGCAGGGCGCATATCAAGGGCTTGTAAGGAAAGCGGATAAGCGGTCGTTGCAGTCTCTGTACAATATCTGCGCCGCAAAGGTGAAGGGAAATTATACAGACGCCAGCTGGAACGTATTCCAGAGCGCCCTGGCAAAGGCAAAGGAAGCTCTGGATAAGGCAGACGCCGGGCAGGAAGAGATTGACCAGGCGCGCGCAGCGTTAGTGCAGGCCAGGGACGCCTTGAAAGAAAATGCGTCAGCCAGCTTGAAGACTCAAAAAATCAGCTGCGAGAAGGAATTTGAGAAGCCATATAAGTCAAAAGCGTTTAAGCTGAACGCCAAGATAAAGACAGGCAATGGGAAGCTGAGCTATGCAAGCTCCGACAAGAAAGTGGCGACTGTCTCCAAGGATGGCAAAGTCACCGTCAAAGCCATCGGCGTCTGCACCATTACCGTGAAGGCTTCCGCCACCAGCCAATACAAGGCCGCTTCTGTCAAGGTGAAGCTGACCGTGAAGCCCCAGAAACCCTCTGTAAAGACCGCTAAGGCCGCCAAGAACAAAAAATTGGCTGTAAGCTGGAAAAAGGATTCTCAGGCAACCGGCTATGTCATCCAGTGCTGCCTGAAGAAGAATTTCAAATCTGGCGTGAAGAAGCTGGAGGCAAAGAAAAGCAAGTCCTTGGCAACCTTCAGCAAGCTTGCAAAGGGCAAGAAGTATTATGTGCGTATCCGCACCTATAAGACTGTAAAGGTGAACAAGAAGAGCACGAAGATTTACAGCGACTGGAGCGCAGTGATGGTAAGCGGGAAAATAAAATAACCGCTGGGAAAACCGCAAAGCCGGCGAATGCCAAGGCATGGCGGCCAGGCGGAAAGAAAGGAATCAAGGTCAGAATGCAAAACAGGCACCGAAGCAGTTTCCTGTGCATTATGGCAATGGCATGTGCCGCAGCAATCATAGGCTGCGGCACTCCTTCCATAAAGGACAGTGATACGGTAATGGAGATAGCCGGGCAGCCCATTGTGAAGGCAGAATATCAGATGGTATTGAAAAGCCATGTGGCGGAGGTGAAAAGGCAGTATACCACAGAGGAGGCCAATGCGGCAGATTTCTGGGAAATGGAGCGGGATGGCGTAAGCCCTGGCGAACAGGCGATGGAGCTTGCCAGGGAGGATTTGGCCCATAAAAAAGTGGTGGCATATCTTGCTCAGGAAGCCGGCATCCAGGAGCCGGCAGATTATCTGTCGATTATGGAGGAAATGGGCGAAGAGAATGCAGAGCGCAAGGGCAAAGCCTCCGCTGGAGAAGTCGTCTATGGCCTTACATCCTTTGCGGCGGAAGATTACTATTCCTATGTCTACACGAACCTGGAATCCCAGCTGATGGAAAAATTAAAAAGCGGCCGCCCGATTTCTGACGAGGAGCTGAAAAAGATTTATCAGGAGAACCAGGAGCCATATACCAGCGAAGTCCGCGTCCAGATGCTGGTGGGAGAAATACAGGCCTGGCAGGGAGCGGATGCAGACATGGAAACGGCGCAGTTGGCCAAGGGTGCGATGGAGGAAGGCGCAGGGATAGAAGCCCTCGCCGAACAGTTTCCGGAAATACGTTTCTATGAGCTGGAACTGTCCTCCTTGAACACGGAAGAAGGGAAAAGCGGCGCTTATGCGCAGCGTTGGATGACGGCGTCCATGATGGAGGAAGGGCAAGTCTGCGAGCCATTCCTAATTGGGCAAAATATCATGGTGATGCGCTGCCAGAAGAGGGAAGAGCATGTGGCGGAACCCTTTGAGAAGATAAAAGGCATCCTAAAGAGCGAGGTGCAGACGCGCCTGGCACAGGAAGAGATAGAAAAAGGGGTGCAGGAAGCAGAGGTGAGCTTTCAAGAAGAGACATTGAGGCAGGCTGCCATGGAGGCGCTGGAAGGAGAGACATAACATATTATGATTGATATTGTGATTGTAGATGATGACCAGCTGGTCTCCTTATCCCTGAAAACGATATTGGAGTCATCTGGAGAAATCCATGTGGCCGAAATGGGCAAGGATGGAGAAGAAGCAGTCGCCCTATTTATGCGCTGCCAGCCGGACGTCCTGCTGATGGATATCCGCATGGAGGGGATGACGGGGCTGGAGGCCGCTGAGAGAATTTTGGGGAAATGCCCAGATGCAAAGATTTTATTCTTAACCACATTTCTAGACGACGCCTACATTGTCCAGGCGCTGCGTTTAGGGGCTAGGGGCTATATCCTAAAACAGGACTTTGAATGCTTGCTCCCAGCCTTGAAAGCAGTGGCCAATGGGCAGAGCGTATTCGGAAGCGAAAT
>CAOKUK010000155.1 GCA_948472595.1 uncultured Eubacterium sp. | reverse complement strand
GAACTGCGCAGGATGTACCTGGAGTTTTTTGAGAGTAAAGAGCATCTGGCAATGAAAAGCTTTTCGCTGGTTCCGCATAATGATAACAGCTTGCTGCTGATCAATGCGGGGATGGCTCCCCTAAAGCCTTATTTCACAGGGCAGGAGATTCCGCCCAAGAAGAGGGTGACCACTTGCCAGAAATGCATTCGTACCGGGGATATTGAGAACGTGGGTAAGACGGCGCGCCATCTTACTTTTTTTGAGATGTTGGGGAACTTTTCCTTTGGGGATTACTTCAAGCGCGAGGCCATTGCCTGGAGCTGGGAGTTCCTGACCAAGGTCATCGGCATGGAGCCGGAGCGGCTCTACCCCTCCATTTATGGGGAGGATGACGAAGCCTTTGAGATTTGGACGAAGGAAGTGGGGGTTCCGGCAGAGAAGATTACCCGGTTCTACCGTGGCGAAGACGGGAAATGCGATAATTTCTGGGAGCATGGCGCAGGGCCTTGCGGGCCTTGTTCCGAAATCTATTATGACAGGGGCGAGGCCTATGGATGCGGCAGCCCGGACTGCAAGGTGGGCTGCGAGTGCGACCGCTTTATGGAGGTCTGGAATAATGTGTTCACCCAGTTTGATGGGGATGGGCATGGGCATTATGAAGAGCTGGCCACGAAAAACATCGATACCGGGATGGGTCTGGAGCGCCTGGCAGTGGTGGTGCAGGACGTGGGTTCTGTGTTTGACATCGATACGATGAAGGCCATCCGGGACAAAGTGTGCGAGGTGTCCGGCAAGGCCTACCAGACAGATGCTTTAGATGATGTGTCCATCCGCCTGATTACGGATCATATGCGTTCCGCTACCTTTATGATTTCCGACGGCATCATGCCCAGCAATGAAGGGCGCGGGTATGTGCTGCGCCGCTTAATCCGCCGGGCGGCTCGCCACGGCAGGCTTTTGGGGATTCAGGGCAGGTTCCTGGCCACTTTGAGCGCCACGGTGATTGCAGAGAGCAAGGATGGTTATCCGGAGCTGGAAGAGAAGAAGGAGTTTATCTTCAAGGTGTTGACCCAGGAAGAGGAGAAGTTTGACAAGACCATTGACCAGGGCCTGAGCATCTTAGCGGAAATGCAGGAGGAAATGGCAAAGGCCGGGACAAAGGTATTGTCTGGCGAGAATGCGTTTAAATTGTATGACACCTATGGGTTCCCGCTGGATTTGACCCAGGAAATCCTGGAGGAGAAAGGCTTTTCCATTGATGAAGGCGGCTTCCGGGCATGTATGGAGGAGCAGCGCAATAAGGCTAGGAATGCCAGGAAAGAGACGAATTACATGGGCGCCGACGCCACGGTGTACGATGAGATTGACACCGCCATCACCACAGAGTTTGTAGGCTATGGCCAGCTGACGCACCAATCGGAGATTACGGTACTGACCACGGAGACAGAGCTGACGGAGGCTTTGTCTGATGGGGAACGGGGCACGGTAATCGTGAAGGAAACTCCTTTCTATGCCACCATGGGCGGGCAGAATGCAGATACAGGCGTCATCCGCATGGGGGATAGCGAGTTCCTTGTGGAAGACACCATCCACCTGCGGGGCGGGCGCATTGGCCATGTAGGCGTAGTGACGGCAGGCATGTTCAAGGTGGGCGATGTGGTGGAGTTGTCTGTTGACCCAGAGAAGCGCGCTTTGATTGGCCGGAACCACAGTGCAACCCACTTGCTGCAGAAGGCGCTCCGGGAAGTGCTTGGCACCCATGTGGAGCAGCATGGCTCTGATGTGAACGCAGACAGGCTCAGGTTTGATTTCTCCCATTTTGCGGCAATGACCCCGGAAGAGATTGCCCAGGTGGAAGCGATTGTCAATGATAAGATAGCTTCTGCGCTCCCAGTAGTGACAGAGGTCATGAGCTTAGAGGAAGCCAAGAAGACAGGCGCCATGGCGTTGTTCGGGGAGAAATACGGAGATTCCGTGCGCGTGGTGAAGATGGGCGACTTTTCCGTGGAGCTGTGCGGCGGCACCCATGTGGAGAATACCAGCAGCATCAGCGCTTTTAAGATTATCTCAGAAGTCGGCGTGGCCGCAGGGGTGCGCAGGATTGAGGCGCTGACTTCCAAGGCCGTATTCGCATACTATGACAGTCTGGAGGAGACCCTGCAGGCAGCGTCAAGGATTGTGAAGGCCAATCCGGCAGGCTTGGTGGAGAAGCTAGAGCACCTGATGGCGGACATGAAGGCCCTGCAGGCAGAGAATGAATCCTTAAAGAGCAAGGCAGCTCAGGACGCCCTGGGAGATGTGATGGATCAGGTGACGGAAGTCAAAGGCGTGAAGCTTCTGGCAGCCAGCGTGGCAGGAGTGGATATGAACGGCCTGCGGGATTTGGGCGACCAGCTGAAGGAGAAATTAGGGGGCGGCGTGGTCGTGCTGGCCTCGGAAAAGGACGGCAAGGTGAACCTGATTGCCATGGCCACGAAGGAAGCCATGGACAAGGGCGCCCATGCCGGGAACCTGATTAAGTCTATCGCTGGGAAAGTGGGTGGCGGCGGCGGCGGCCGGCCGAATATGGCACAGGCGGGCGGCAAGAACCCGGCTGGGATACCGGACGCCATTGCAGAAGCCAAGGCTGCGTTGGAAGGTCAGATTGCGTAAGCCATGTTGCATATTCATAACATTTACAGAGGCAAAGTTTCCTAATTGCATGGCTGGCAAAAGAGGCAGATGAAGCGCCTTGCCGCCTTGCTGACATATTGTATATCATAGCTTTAGAGCCATACTTCCGGCTGCCGTTGCCGGGAGTATGGCTCTGTTTTTTTGCTCATTCCTATAGCTGCCTGCAAATTATGTACGAAATTATGCGAAACAGCGCCTGAAATTATGTATAATTTTTGAATATCTGCACATGACAAATTTGTGGATTATGCGCAGAACTGCGCAAAAGAAAAATCCCTAAGACTTATCAGGGAGAAAAACTGCTGATAGACAGTTATTATGTGACAACTTGTTTAAAATACAATTTTATGCTATGATAGACAAAAATATAGACGCAGAGCAAATCAGATGATTTCTTAGAATGATGCAATCTTCCAGGATGTTTTAGCTGGTGAAACATAGTGAGGAAACAAAACAGTGAAGGAAAAATCTTGTCTGCCACCATTTGTTCTGTTATAATGCAAAGCGTAGTAGAATTTTTATCATAGGTCGTTGTATTTGGAAATAACTTTTCTATGACTATTTCCAGGAAAGGGGCGTTATTCATGCCAGCCTTAGGGACACAGTCCAATATCATTACGTTACAGCAATATGAGTCGCTTCCGGAAAATGTCCGGGCAGAAGTTTTTGATGGGCAGATTTCTTACATGGCCAGCCCGTCACAGGTTCACCAGGAAATCCTCACAGAGCTGCTTGTGTCCATCCGCAATTATCTCCGTGGGAAGGGCGGCGGATGCCAGGTATTTCCTGCCCCGTTTGATGTGAAACTTTCCGATCATCCCCTAACCATAGTCCAGCCGGATATTATGGTTGTATGCGGCAAGGATAAGCTTGATGGAAAGCGCTGCAACGGCGCTCCGGATTTTATCATTGAAATCATTTCTCCTGGCAATCCGGCAGATGATTATATCCGTAAGCTCTATTATTACAAAAATGCCGGAGTGCGTGAGTATTGGATTGTGGATCCGAGGAGGAAGATTGTCACCATAAACTATTTTGAGGCGAATCTCGTAAGCGTCCAATACCCATTTGATTCTGTCGTTAAAGTAAATATTTATGACGATTTGCTGATTGATTTTTCTGAGATTGCAAATCTGCTGAATCTGTAACTTCAGGAGCGCCCGCCGCTTTTCCTTGCGGTGCGGCCGCAGGAAATGGCGGCAGGCTTTTGCATTAACGAACTGACATTGGCCGTGAGTCGCAGCACGTTGTAACGTCTTATGGCTATTTTACCCAAAAAGGAGGTTGCCCCTCCTTTTTTTCTGTGCTAAAATTATGGTATAGCCGGTGGGTGGGATTTGCCGGCGGCGCATTTGAAGCAGCGAAAAAACAGCCCAGAAAGGAATTCGATTATGTTGCTTTTGATTAAGAATGGAACGGTAATCAATCCAGGAGATAAAACCCAGACAGAGGCAGACGTGCTTGTGGAGAACGGGGCGATTAAAAAGGTTGCTCCCAGCCTCTCCGTAAAGGCGGAACGTGTCATAGATGCGGCAGGCTGTTACGTGATGCCTGGATTTATAGATATGCATGTGCACCTGCGAGATCCTGGGATGGAACAGAAAGAGACGGTGGAGACAGGGCTTCGGGCGGCCGTGCATGGGGGCTTTACCACCATCGTGGCCATGCCTAATACGAAGCCTGTAGTGGACAACCCGGACGTGGTGCGCTATGTCCACAACAAAGCGCAGGATGTGGGCCTTGCCCATGTGCTCCAGGCGGGAGCCATCACCAAAGGGGAGCGCGGGGAAGAGCTTTCCGACATTGAAGGTATGGTGGAAGTTGGCATTCCTGGAATCAGCGAGGACGGCAAGTCTGTCATGAACGCCAGGCTGTGCAGGGAGGCCATGGCCATTGCGGCGAAATACGACATCCCAATCTTTGCCCACTGTGAGGACAAGGACTTGGTGGATGGGGGCGTGGTCAACCAGGATGGGAATGCGAAGCGCCTGGGCGTAAAGGGCATTTCCAATTCCGTGGAGGATGTGATTGCGGCCAGGGACATGATACTGGCGAAAGAGACGGGGGCTGCCCTCCATTTGTGCCACTGCTCTACGAAAGGGAGCGTGCAGATGGTGAAGTTTGCGAAGGAGACTGGCCTTCGGGTCACAGCAGAGGTCTGCCCCCATCATTTTACCCTCACCAGCAGCGACATACCGGGGGACGACGCCAATTATAAGATGAACCCGCCGTTGCGCACCCAGGAGGATGTGGACGCCCTGAAGGCAGGGCTGCGGGATGACATTATGGATGTGATTTCCACAGACCATGCCCCCCATACCGCCTTGGAGAAAGGCGAGGGGATGAAGCATGCGCCCTTTGGGATTACCGGATTGGAGACGGCGGCGGCTTTGGTCATGACAGAGCTGGTAAGCCAAGGCTATTTGACCATCATGCAGATGGCGGAGAAGATGAGCTATAACCCGGCGAGGATTTTAGGCTTGGATAAGGGCGTGGTGGAAGAAGGCAAGCCTGCCGACCTGGTGGTCTTTGACCCGAATCGGGAGTATGCCATTGACCCTTCTGAATTTTATTCCAAGGGAAAAAATACGCCATTTGCCGGAAGGCAGGTAAAGGGCGTCGTTATGGCGACCGTTGTGGACGGCAGGGTTGTGTATGAAAACAGTTAAGGAGAGGATAGCAGCATGATTGATAAGTTAGTGGAGAAAATTAAGAAGACCCACGCCCCCATTGTGGTGGGCTTAGACCCCATGATGGCTTATGTCCCAAGGCATATCAAGGAAAAAGCCTTTCAGGAGCAAGGGGAGACATTAGAGGGAGCTGCAGAGGCTATTTGGCAGTTTAACAAGGGCATCATTGACCATGTATGTGATTTGATTCCGGCGGTGAAGCCTCAGATTGCCATGTATGAGCAATTCGGCATCCCAGGCCTTATGGCATTTAAGAAGACCATTGATTACTGCCATGAGAAGGATTTGGTGGTGATTGGGGACGTAAAGCGCGGGGACATTGGGTCCACTTCCGCAGCCTATGCAGCCGGGCATATCGGCGCAGTGGAGGTGGGCGGCAAGACTTACCGTCCCTTTGATGAAGATTTCATTACCGTGAACCCATATTTGGGCACGGACGGCATCCAGCCCTTCGTGGATGTGTGCAAAAAAGAGGGGAAGGGCTTGTTCATTTTAGTAAAGACCTCGAACCCTTCCAGCGGCGAATTTCAGGACAGGCTCATAGATGGCCGCCCTCTGTATGAGCATGTGGGCGAGAAGGTAGCGGCCTGGGGCGCCGATTGCATGGGTGCGTCTTACAGCGCCATTGGGGCGGTGGTTGGGGCGACTTACCCAGAGATGGGGAAGGCGCTGCGCAAGGTAATGCCAAAGAGTTTCATCCTGGTGCCCGGCTACGGCGCCCAGGGCGGGAAAGGCGCTGATTTGGTGCATTTCTTCCATGAGGATGGCCTTGGCGCCATCGTGAATTCTTCCCGCGGGATTATTGCCGCTTACAAGCAGGAGTCCTATGCATCCTTTGGGGAGGAGCATTTTGGGGAGGCTGCAAGGGCGGCTGTGGAGGCAATGAGGGAAGACATAGAGGGAGCCTTACAGGCTGCAAAATAGGAGAAGAGGAAAATGGCAGAAAAATATAAAGAGCAGGCGGTCATTATTTGCCAGGAGGATATTTCTTATGGGGTGTACAGCATGTGGCTGAAGACGGACAAGATTGCAGGGCAGGCAAAGCCCGGGCAGTTCCTGTCTGTCTACTGCCCGGACGGCAGCAGGCTTCTGCCCCGTCCCATCAGCATCTGCGAGATTGACCGGGCAGACCGCGCGCTTCGGATTGTGT
>CAOKUK010000154.1 GCA_948472595.1 uncultured Eubacterium sp. | reverse complement strand
ACGCTCTTCCGATCTATTCCCCATCCCCTGCTGCGGCAGCCTTTTGTATTTTATAGGAAAGACCTTGTTGTGTGAAAGTACAGACTTTCCGATAAGATAAAAACCTTCCGGGAGGATGCGCGCGCAAATGCGCCTTTCAAGCCCCATGTTATAGCTTCCATTCTGCATTAATATAGATGGCAGAAAAGCATGTATTGCCAAATGGGATAGAATCCAGTAAAATAGTAAGGTGATTTGAAAAACAGCGTGCGCAAAATGGGAGAGTGATATGGATATGGGAGCGGAAGAATTATATGAAAGCCTGAAAAGGGGCGAGGGCATAAGGGAAAATTTGATTGCGTTGAAGCGGGAGCTGAAGGAAGGGGGCGCCAGGGAGGCGCTGCTTGGGGAGGTTCAGGGGGATTTTGGGCTATTGGAAGGCTTTTTATCCCATGAGGATCCCAAAGTCCGCAAGAATGCAGCCTTGGTGTTGGGCAGTTTGGGACAAGAGGGGCATGCGGCTTTGCTCTTTGAGGCCTACCGGCAGGAGGAGAAGCTGTTCGTAAAGAGCAGTTACCTGTCAGCTATGGCAGGCCTTGACATTTCTCCCTGCCGGGAGGGGCTTAAGCAGCGGCTGAAAGAACTGGAAGCCTACCAGCCCAAGGAAGAGGAGGAAAAGCATATCCGGGAGGAGCTGGCGGCTCTCCGAAAGCTCCTCCTTACGGGGAAAGGCCAGGGGCGGCACAAGTTCCAAGGCTATGACGGGACTTATGACATACTGCTCACTACAGGCAGGCTGTACCAGAAGGTGACTGCAGACCAGTTGAAGGGCGGGAAGGCCGTTCTCTTAAAAAGCGGGGTGCGCATCATCACCAGCCATATCAAGCCCATCTTGGCTATCCCCACCTATCGGGAACTGCTGTTTTTCCTGGATGTGAAGAAAATATCCGGGGCTGCGAAGGAAGCCGCCAGAGCCCTTGTGGAGTCGAGCCTGCTGGATTTGCTGGCCAAGGCCCACCAGTCGGAAGGGCCTTTCTATTTCCGCCTGGGCGTTCAGAGTCGGATGCTCCTTAGCCAGCGCAGCAAGTTAGCCAAGGAATGCGCCTTTGCCATCGAGCAGGAGAGCGGCCACAGGCTCTGCAACTCCACCTCGGACTATGAGTTGGAAATCCGCTTGGTGGAAACCGGCGATGGGACATTCCTGCCCTTAGTCAAGCTGTTCACCTTTGAAGAGAACCGCTTTGCCTATAGGAAATGCTCCGTTGCAGCCTCTATCAGGCCGGAGCAGGCAGCCTTAGCCGCCAGGCTGGCCAAGCCTTACATGAAAGAAGGCGCCCAGGTGCTGGATCCCTTCTGCGGCGTGGGCACTATGCTGGTGGAGCGGGACAGGCTGTGCCCGGCAAAGTATCTGTATGGGCTGGATATCTACGGCCCAGCCATTGACGGGGCAAAGGAAAACGCCAGGCTGGCGGGGAAGGAGATATACTATATCCACCGTGATTTCTTCACGTTCCAGCATGAATACCTGTTTGACGAAATCATCACCAATATGCCGGACCGGGGGCGGGAGGCAAAGGGCAGGGAGGAGCAAGACAGGCTTTATGGCTGCTTCTTTGAGAAGGCAGGCAGCCTGCTCAAGGGAAAAGGGAAGGTTATTATGTATTCCAATGAGAAGAACTTTGTGAAAAAGCAGCTCCGTATTCGGAAGGATTTCACGCTGCTCCAGGAATACGCTATGGACGAGAAGGGGAATTACCATTTGTTTATTATAGAGAAAAAGGAGCAGACGCCATGAAAAAAGAACCATTTGTAACCAATGGGCAATTGCAGGAGATTGTAAAGGAATACCCAACGCCTTTCCATTTATATGACGAGAAGGGGATTCGCGCCAATGCCAGGGCTTTGAAAGAGGCTTTTTCCTGGAACCCCGGCTTCAAGGAGTATTTTGCAGTGAAGGCGACGCCCAACCCATTTTTGATGCAGATTTTTAAGGAGGAGGGCATCGGCTGCGACTGCTCCTCCCTGACGGAGCTGATGCTGGCAGGCGCGCTGCATTTTGATGGGGAGGACATCATGTTTTCTTCCAATGCCACGCCGGCAGAGGAATTCCAGTATGCCCATGAGATGGGGGCAATCATCAACCTGGACGATTTCACCCATATTGATTTCTTGGAAAAAGCCATTGGGGAAATTCCAGAGACCATTAGCTGCCGTTACAATCCAGGGGGCGTGTTCCAGATTAGCAACAGCATTATGGACAACCCTGGGGACGCCAAATATGGGTTTACGGAAGGGCAGATGTTTGAAGGGTTCCGCATCCTGCGGGAAAAGGGCGCAAAGCGCTTTGGCATCCATGCTTTCCTGGCAAGCAATACGGTGACCAATGAGTATTACCCTGTTTTGGCAAGGGAGCTGTTTGGCTTGGCGGCCAGGCTGAAGAAAGAGACTGGGGCGGATATCCGTTTCATCAACCTTTCCGGCGGGATTGGCATCCCTTACCATCCAGACCAGGAGCCGAATGACATCTATGCCATTGGCGAAGGCGTAAGGCAAGCTTACCAGGAAATGCTCGTGCCGGCAGGTATGGGGGATGTGGCGATTTACACAGAGCTGGGGCGGTATATGACGGGGCCTTTTGGGTGCCTGGTCACCAGGGCAATCCATGCAAAGCACACCTATAAGGAGTATATTGGCTGCGACGCCTGCGCCGTGAACCTGATGCGGCCCGCCATGTACGGCGCTTACCATCACATTACGGTTATGGGCAAGGACAACAGCGTGTGCGACCATAAGTATGACGTCACAGGATCCCTCTGCGAGAACAATGACAAGTTTGCCATCGACCGTATGCTGCCGAAAATTGACATTGGGGATTTGCTGGTCATCCATGACACGGGTGCGCACGGCTTTTCTATGGGATACAACTACAATGGCAAATTAAAGTCAGCGGAGGTGCTCCTTCGGGAAGACGGCAGCGTACAGCTTATCCGCCGGGCAGAGACTCCGGAGGATTATTTTGCCACCTTTGACTGCTTCGATATCCTAAAGGATATGAAGAAATAGCCTTTGCCCGCAGGGGCTTTGAGTGACTGGGGAGGGGCGGCATGATAGAGAGAAAGGACATTTTATCCATCCCATATTTAAAGAAAGCAGATTTTTTCGGGAGCTACCAGGGCCTTCGCTTCCGATTCCATAAGGCCCAAAAGGAAGCCATGGCGGAACATGGGGAAGGGAAGGAAAGCGTCCAGGCACTGGAAATCACAGCCTGGGAAGGCCCCTATTGCCATGACGCCACGCCGGAGGAAAGGCGCCTTAGGATGGAGGCGGCTTTTTCGGAAGAGGGAATCGCACAGGGGATTGCATGGCTGAACAACCTCTGGGAAGCGGAGCCTGAGAGGTGGAAGGCGGCGAAGGGGAAGTGGTGATTCGAACTATGCCGGCAGCGGTTTTGCCATAGCATCAAAGAGGTGTATCATCAAAAGATTAGGGCATCAAAACAGATGCCCTAATAAGTTTTTGTTTTCTGGAGCCAAACGCAGTGGCGCGCAGGATGCCGGTGGGCGTGGCGGCTTTTGCCAGCCCTTCCTGCAGAAAGTGATAAGGGGGCCTTTGCCCCTAGCGTTTTTTAGTATTCTTTCCGGCAGGCGGCCATGGCTGCATCGTATACTTTCCCAAATGGAACCTTGCACTGCTTGGCGGCTGCAGCCACATCTTCATATTCTGGCTTAAATTTAGTCAGGCCGTAGCCGGTGCTGATTTTCACTGTGATTTCCCCGTAAACCGTGCGCACCTTGCGGAATTGGGCGTCTAAGGTCCTGCGGTAGCAGGGCTGGATGCGGATGCCCCGGGTAGCGGTGTGGGTTAGGATGAGGCGGCTGAAGCGGCTCTCTTCCTCCAGGTTGCACAGGCAGGTAAGCAGCAGGCCGGGACGGTTTTTCTTCATATAAACGGGAGTGGTGAACACGTCCAGGGCGCCTGCGTCCAGCAGCAGGCCTACGGCATAGGACACGGCCTCCGGGCTCATGTCGTCCAGGTTGCAGGACAGCTCTAAGATTTGGTCTAAGCTGTGGAACTGCTCTGTATAGAAATCCGGGCGGGTCTCCCCTCCTGGGATTTGCGCCAGGGCGTTTGTGTCATAGGAGCCGGGAAGCTGCTTGGGGGAGGGCACTGGGAGGATGCTCATGGAACCCCAAAACGCCCGCAGGCAATTGGCGGTAGGGAAGTCTTTTGCGCCCATGCCATAGCCGGTTTTCTCCACCGCCATGGGCGGCATGGCCACAAACTGGCTGGCAAAGTGCTTCAGCAGCGCCGCTCCGGTGGGCGTGCAGAGTTCCCCTTCCACTGTGCCGCCGTAAATGGGCACATCCCGTAAAATATCTGCCGTGGCAGGCGCAGGCACCGGGAGGATGCCGTGGGCGCAGCGGACGCTGCCGCTTCCCACATGGATGGGGGAGGCGATAATCTGCTCCGGGGAAAGCGTCTCAAGCAGCAGGCAGCAGCCTACCACGTCCATCAAGGCGTCCAGCGTGCCCACTTCATGGAAATGAATCTGGGAAATATCTGTATGGTGTGCATTGCTCTCAGCCGTGCCGATTAAGGTATAGACCGCCTTGGCATGTTCTTTCACGGCAGCGGAAAGCGGCAGGCTGTCAATCTGCCCCAGCATTTCCGGATAAGAGACGTGGAGCGGGTGGCTGTGCCCGGCGCCATGCATGTGGGGCTCTTCCTGGCCTGTCCCATGCGGCATGGCGTCTTCCTCCGTCTGCCCCAAGATGACCACGTTCATTTTGGTGCCCCAGACGCCGCATTTCTCAGATGGGACTGGGCTGAGCATAATCTTTTCCGGGAAAATCCCATTCATAGTGTCCAAAAACGACCGCTGCTCCGATTCCGTCAAGAGTTCAAAGAGGGCGCCCATCAGCATATCTCCGGCTGCGCCCATGTTGCATTCTAAAAAAAGTGTCTTCATGTCTTATTACCTCCTATATGATTGATCATGCTGGCCAGATAGCCAGCTCCAAAGCCATTGTCAATGTTGACCACGCTCACGCCGCTGGCGCAGGAATTGAGCATGGAAAGCAAGGCGGAGAGCCCGTTGAAATTTGCGCCATACCCAACGCTGGTGGGGACGGCAATCACCGGGCAGTCGCAAAGCCCGCCGATGACGCTCGCCAATGCGCCCTCCATCCCAGCCACGGCCACAATCACGGTCGCCTTTGCGATGCTGTCCACATGCGCCAGGAGGCGGTGGATGCCCGCCACTCCCACATCGTAGAGGCGCTCCGTAGGGTTCCCCAGCACCTCGCTGGTAAGGGCGGCCTCCTCCGCCACGGGAATGTCGCTGGTGCCCCCGGTGGCCACTACGACCGTGCCGGAAGCAGAATAAAATTCCCTGCGGTTTACAATCCCGATATGGGAAATCTTGTCATAGGTAAGGGAGAAGCGTTCTGCCAGATAGGCGGCGGATTCCTCAGAAAGCCGGGTAATCAGAATATTTTCCGGGCAGTGAGACAGCAGGGAATGGAGGATGCCTTCCATCTGCCCGGCAGTCTTCCCTGCGCCGTAAATCACCTCCGGCGCTCCCTGGCGGATTGCCCGATGGTGGTCAATCTTCGCATAGCCCAAGTCCTCGAAGGGGCTGATTTTCAACTGCTCGTAAGCAGCATGGATGTCAAGGGAGCCATCCCGTACCTGCTGCAGGACGGATAGCATATGTTGTGATTCCATAGGCGCCTCCTTGCATGTTGCACCACGTAAACGTGTAGAAATCTATTTTAATCTATTTAAAATCGTCTGGATGTTTTTCCATTAGGACTATTATAAGAGTTAATTGCCAAATAGTCAAGGATTTGTGTTGTAAAGCAGCTTGGAATCATGTATACTTTTTCTATCAGCGGAAAGGTTGACAGAAAGGAAAAGAAATGGAACAGGAAGGCAGGCTATCAGATCGGATTGCGGACAGCATCCTGTCTATGATTACGGTAGAAAAGCGTTTTTTGCCTGGCAGCAAGCTGCCAAATGAGAATATTTTATCCGAAGAGCTGCACGTTAGCCGCACGACCCTGCGGGAGGCGATTCGGATTTTAGCCACAGGCGGGATTTTGGAAATCCGCCGAGGGCTTGGGACCTTTGTCCGGGAAGACTTTGCCCCTCAAAAAGCCAGGGAACTCTCCCCTTTGGCGTCCGCACAGGTAAACGCCAGGGATTTGTATGAGATGCGCCTGATTTTTGAGCCGGAGGCTGCCTATTATGCCGCCCTTCGCGCAACGGAGGAAGAAATACAGCGCATTTTGTCTTTGGGCAGGGAGATTGAGAGGAGAATCCATCAGCAGGCGGACCGCACAGATGTGGAGCAGGCTTTCCATCAGTCTATAGCGAAGGCCACCCACAATGATTTTATGAGCCAGCTGATGCCTATCATATATGAGGGCATCCACAAAGGCGTGGAGCTTTCCAATGCATATGGGGAAGCGGTGCAGTCAACGCTGGTGGATCACAAGATTCTTATGGATTTCCTTCAGGCTCGAAATGCGGAAG
>CAOKUK010000153.1 GCA_948472595.1 uncultured Eubacterium sp. | reverse complement strand
AGGTCTCCCAGATGAGTACAGCGGCCTGGAGGAAGTCCTGAAGGCTGGGAAAATCGCATGCTGCTGGGACAGGTGGGGCGTGAATATGCCGTCACAGTCCCTGATTGATGAGCTAAACGCACAAGTGCAAGGGCTTGTATCCGGGGAGCTGGGCGCAGGCGACTTCCTGAAAGCGTTGGATGGGAAAGCAGATTCCATACGCTATGAATAAGCTCACATATAAGATTTCGGAGTAAAGCTATGAACGCATCTAAACGAAAAAGTGAAATACCTTATATTTTAATGGCTTTGCCGGCGGTAGCCATATTTATCACATTCTTCATCCTGCCGCTCCTCTTTACCATCCGCTACAGCCTCTATGACTGGAGCAACTTTTCGCCGGACGTGCTGTGGGTTGGGCTGGAGAATTATCGGAAGCTCTTTTCGGACACTGCAATCTTAGGCGGAATCCGAAATTCCTTGGTGTATGCATTCTTCACCGTGTTATTGCAGAACCTGATTTCCCTTCCCGTTGCAGCCGTCCTGAATGCCAAATTCCGGGGCAGGAACTTTTTCCGCTCTGTATTTTTCTGCCCGGCCGTCCTGAGCACGCTGGTGGTGGGCTACTTATGGAAGTATATCCTCTCCGCCAGCGACTTCGGCTTTGTGAACCAATTCCTAAACCATATTGGGGTAGGCACGGTAAACTTCCTAGGCAGCGGCACGCCAGCCCTGGCCTGCATTATTTTCACCCAGGTATGGCAATGGTTTGGCTGGTCGATGGTCATCTATTTAGGCAACCTGCAGAGCATCAGCAACGACTTGTATGAAGCGGCGTCCATTGACGGTGCGACTACCCTACAGAAATTTTGGCATATCACCATACCTGGGCTGGCTCCGGCCATCAAGATTAATCTGGTGACCGGCATGGTCTCCGGCCTAAAGGTATTTGACGTGATCTTGTCCATGACAAACGGCGGTCCTGCCCATCAGACGGAGACTATCTTATCGCTGATGTTCCGGAAATTTTCGGAAGGCAACTATGGATATGCCTCTTCTTTTGGCATTATGTTCTTGATTGTCAGCATGGCCTTAGCAGCTGTCCTGTTAGGGCTCTTCCATAAATGGGAAAGGAGGCTGGAAGAATGACGCAGCAAAAGAAAAAACATTTAGCGCTTACCTATCTTACCATGGGCCTGCTGGCAGTCGTGGTACTGACGCCAATCTACTACCTAATCGTGACGACCTTTAAGACTTCCGCAGAGGCTACTGCCGCTCCCATGGCGCTGCCGGCGTCTTTTTCCCTCAGCGGCTACATAGAGGCATTCACCAAAATGCAGTATCCCAGGGCATTCCTCAACACCCTGATTATCACGGTATGCTCTGTTGCCGGCATCATCCTCACATCCTCCATGTGCGGCTATGTGCTGAACCGAAGAAGCAAAAAGAAGCTGTCAAAAATCACCTTCACCCTTATTCTTTCCGGCATGCTTTTTCCATACCAAATGTCCATCCTTGGCCTGTACCGGCTTATTCGGGGAATGGGGCTGATGAACCACCTGGCGGCTGTCATACTGATTGATATTGCCTGCAATATCCCTTTTGCCGTCTTTATGTTCAAAAGCTTTGTGTCAACTATCCCCATTGAGCTGGAGGAAGCGGCCAGGATTGACGGGGCTGGGACTTTCCGCACGTTTTGGCGGATTACTTTCCCCCTGCAAAAGCCCATTATCGCAACAATTGCCATCTTAAACTCCCTCACCATCTGGAATGACTTCATGGGGCCGCTCTATTTCCTGCAGGTGCGGGAGAAAGATGTGCTGCTCCAGGAAATTTACCGAAATGTGGGACAGTTTTCCACAGACTGGACGAGCCTGTTCCAAATGCTGGTGTTAGGAATCCTGCCGCTTTTGGTTTTCTACCTGTTTATGCAAAAATACATCATTGGCGGGGTAATGAACGGCTCGGTCAAAGGATAAGGAGAGAGGAGAATGGCAGTGGAAAAACTCACGGAGGTAAAGGAGATTATTTTTTCAGAAGACCCCTATGGCATGAATTGGCTGCGGGAAGATTTCCCTTATGCCAAGGCAAAGGCGCCTGCAGGATTATCCTGCCAGGTCAGCCATGCCAGGGAGGGCGACTGCATCCATACGGAAGCCCTCTTCACAAACAACAGCAAAAAGCCAGTGTTTACTCATGCCGGCAGCATCAGCCTGTCCTTTCCGCTGGAAGACCGCTATGACAGCAGCCAGATATGCATGAGATACCGATGCCATACCCATATTTTTTGTGGGGAAAATGTAAGCTACATCCTGGCCTTGCGCATGGGCGGGGAAGCGCCTCACCTGGGAATGGCGCTTACAGAAGGAAGCCTTTCTTCCTACAGCATCCAGCGCAACACAGATAAAGAGAGCAATGACCGGGGATGCTTCTGGCTTCACCCGTCCGCCATGCAGCTTGCTCCCGGGGAGACCAAGCGCCTATGCTGGATTGTCTTCCCCCATAAGGGGCGGGAGGATTTTTACCGCCAGCTGGGGCATTTCAACTGGCATGTGCAGGTAGAGTCTGACCGTTATGTGCTGTTCCCTGGCGAGACTGCCCATATCCGCATCACGCCTTCTTTTGAAGCAAAGAGGATTTCCATAAACGGAAGGGAAGTCCTGCAGAAAAATGGCCAGTATCTTGCAGAATACCCTGCCTCCAAGCCCGGAGAGCAGACGCTGCGCATCTGTGCCAACGGTATCCGCACAACCTGCCGCCTGCTGGTTCAGGAAGCGCCGGGGAAGCTTGCCGCAGCCAGATGCCGCTTTCTTGCAAGGCGCCAGCAATACCATGGGAATATCCAAGAATTGGAAGGCGCATACCTAGCCTATGACAACGAAGAAGACCTGCCGGTCTATCGCCCGGCCAACGACTACAACGGCGGGAGGGAACGCATCGGGATGGGGCTCTTAATGTCCGCATACCTGCAAGGCTATGGAAATGGGGATAAGGATGAGGCGGAATTGGAAAAAAGCCTCCAGGAGTATGTACAGTTCGTCATTCGCGAGCTGGCAGACACAAAAAGCGGCCAAGTGTTCAATGACATTGGCCGCGACAACAGTTATGCCCGGCTGTATAACCCCCCATGGTACGCCACATTCTTCACAGAGCTTTATCGGCAGTACCGCCGGAAAGAATACCTGGAAACAGCCTATCGGATTCTGCTGTGCTTCTACAAAGAAGGCGGGGACACTTTCTACCCTATTTGCCTGCCAATCCTCATGATTGACCAGGCATTGGGCGAAGCGGCCATGGAAGCGGAACGCGCCGACTTGCGGCAATGGTTCCAAAAGCATGCGGATTGGCTGGCCAAAACCGGTCGGGACTACCCGGCGTCTGAGGTGAATTATGAGCAAGCCATCGTAGCCCCTGCTGCCGATATCCTCTTGCAGGCCTACCTCCTGACCAAGGAGGCTCCATACCTCCAAGCGGCAGAAAAACAGCTGCAGCTCCTGGCGCTCTTCCATGGAACGCAGCCAGACTATCGGCTCTATGGAACTGCCATCCGCCACTGGGATGGGTTCTGGTTCGGCAAGCGGGCGCTTTATGGCGACACGTTCCCCCACTACTGGAGCGCCTTGACAGGCAATGTCTTTCACTTATACGCCAAGGCCACCGGGGACATGTCCTATGAGAAGCGTGCGGAAGATTGCCTGCGGGGGGTGCTGCCCCTGATTTTCCCAGATGGCAGGGCTTCCTGTGCCTATCTATTCCCCCACAGCGTAAACGGCACTTTAGGGGCATATTATGACCCTTACGCCAACGACCAGGATTGGGGGCTGTACTTCTACCTGCGTCACAAAGGCCTGTCCATGGCAAAGCCAATGCGCAACAACGTGCCGCCCTCATCGGCCACTATGCAAAAGCTGCATTCCTCTCCATACAAAAGCTGAATCCGCTTATGCACATTCCGGGTTCCGTAGCCGTAACATTCCGGGGACAGCTCAGCTGCCCCCAGCTTACGGAATAGCGACACGCCATTATCCCAGACCTCCAAACGCATCCACCCATCCTCCCGCCAAACTCGGATGCGGATTTGGCCGCAGGCGTCCTCCAATTCATCAATCCCATGCTCAATCGCATTTTCCACCAGGGGCTGCAAAATAAAAACCGGCATGCTTTGGCTCAGCAGGCTATCGTCCACTTCATACTGAACCTCGAAGCTATTTTCATGGGCAATCAATTGGAGGTTGACGTAAGCTTTGATATTTGCGATTTCCACCTTCAATGTCCCGATATTTTCTCCCTTATTCAGCGCCGTGCGGTAGAAATCCGCCATTTCCGTAGCGATTTGGGAAATCTTTTCCTCACCGCATTCCAGGGCAAGCCAATTAATAGCCGATAGGTTATTGTATAGGAAATGGGGGCTGATTTTTGCCTGCAGGACGTCCAGCTCCAACTCCTTACGCTCAATCTCCTTGGCATAGACCTGCCGGATAAGCTGCTTGATTTTATGCAGGAGTATGCGGATGTTCTCTGCCAGGGTATGGATTTCCTCCGTTTCTGAGGATTTGATTTCCACGTCAAAATTCCCTTTCTGCACCTCATTGACTTCCTCTACCAAGATTGACAAATCCCGTATCAAATACTCCGATACCTTGCAAACGCAATACCAAGCCAAGCAAAGCACCAACAAAATCACCAGCATAGGCATTCCCAGCCCCAGCAGCACATTCTGGCTATAATACCCACTGGCAATACAATAATATACTTCCAAGCCAAAATCCCCAACAGCCTGACGGCTCTCAAATCCCGGAGAGGAAAATGCCCCTTCCTTGCCATATCGGAAAAATACCCCTTGGCTGTCCCCCACCTCTATGACAGCCGGAAGGCGATGGAACGTCTGAAAGACATCTGCAATTGGCTGCGGCTTTAATTCAACCACTACCATTCCCAGGATTTCCTTGGGATAATACGCCACAATCTTACGTCCTACAAACACTTTCCCGTCCTCATGCCACCAGCACGTGCCGCTGTTTTCCTCCAGCGCTTGATGCCACGGCTCATCCTCCGCCAAATCCATGCTCTTAATAAGCCCAGACGAGTTCTCGAACCCTCTTTCCGTATACACTGCAAGATGCTTATAATAGGGGTTCGTCAAGACAATATTATACAATAAAGGCCCTGCCTCTTTCCAGGCCTGGTTCACTTCCAGATAATCTTCCTTTGAAGCTGATGTATGACTTTCGTTGTACAAGTACAGCGGATATGTTTTATCAGGAGCTTGCAAATTCAGTCGAGTATTTCAAGGAAACGAAAGGAGGCCGAAATAAAGTGTGTATCCTGTGTTTATGCGGGTTTGCGGGTAACAGAATGATTGAGAAGTGGCTTTTGTGGCTGAAACAAATCTATATGATAACGCCCTTAGCTGTGGGTAGGAACTCATGGCGAAGGGCATTCTTGTCGCTAATTTCCTTTGAAAAGCGGATTAAATTTATTTTTGCATTGACAAAAGCGATATAAGTGTCTATAATATAAAAAAGACAATGATGTCGTTTTTGAAAGGAGAATAATGAAAGAGTTTAAGTTAAGAGCATGGAAAATAGAGGATGCACAATCATTAGCGCAGGCTGCTGATAATCTGAATATTGCCAAAAATTTGCGGAATGTATTTCCTAATCCATACACATTAGAAGCCGCAGTTTGGTATATTAATGACAGTATTGCCAATGCAGAAAAGAAACAGATTAATTATGCCATTGTGGCAGATGGGCAGGCTGTTGGCAGTATAGGAATATTTGTAAAAGACGATGTATATGAAAAGTCTGCGGAGCTTGGCTATTGGCTTTCGGAGGATTATTGGAATAAAGGAATCATGTCAAAAGCGGTTCAGATGATTTGTAAAGAGGCGTTTGAAAGATTTGACATTATCCGTATATTCGCCGAGCCATTTGCCGACAATGTGGGTTCAAGGAGGGTTTTGGAAAAAGTGGGTTTTACCTGTGAGGGTACAATGCAGAATGGTGTTTGCAAAAATGGAGAAATTCATTCATACTGTATGTATTCCATTTTGCGGGAGGAATTTACTGTCTGATATGGGAAAAAAAGGGGCAAAAACAAGAGAAACAATCCGCCGGCAGGCATACCGATTATTTGCTGAAAAAGGCTTCAAGGCAGTAACAATGACGGATATTTGTGAAAAAACAGGGTTAAGCAGAGGAGGGCTTTATCGATATTACTCTGGAACGGAACAGATATTTTCGGAAATTCTTTCAGAGGAATATGTGATAGCAGACCGCATTGAAAGAAAGGAAAAGGCAAGTGCAATATTAGAAGACATGCTTGGGGCGATAAAAGCCGAAATTATGGATAAGGAGTTATCTTTAAGCCTTGCGATTTATGAATATGCCAATCTGGGAAATGAGGAATTTTTTTCCAATATCAACGACAGGGCAAAAAAACGATGGATAAGTCTGTTGGAGTATGGAATGGAATCGAAAGAGTTTAGGGAGGTTGACGCAGGACAGATTTCGGATTTGATTTTGTATTATTATCAGGGTCTGAGAATGTGGTCGAGAGTTATTTTGT
>CAOKUK010000152.1 GCA_948472595.1 uncultured Eubacterium sp. | reverse complement strand
TGCAAGAACACAAGGTAAATGCCCGCCTCTAAGAAAAAGAACAGCAGGTATTTCAGCAAGGGGCCTAAAAAACCACCAGACGCACCCGCTGCCGCGCCAGACGCCCCGGATTCCATAATCTTCTGGCTGGAGATATTGGCTGTTAAATATAAAAATGAGAAAATCCCTATCACGCCGCCCCCCAGAACATTCTGCAAGGTCAATATTCCCCTTGCCCTATGGCCGCCAAGCTGAAACATCCACAGCAGCGCAAAAGGAATCAACCCTACAAAGGGAAATGTGGCCGAGAGCATGCAGCATGCCAAAATCATCACAAGGGATCTGCTGTCTTCCTGCACCAGCATAAAAGCCGTGCACACCCATGCCGGAATCGCCTGGTTAAACACCCAGAAAAGCTGCGTCGTCATGCTGGAATACTGATACTCCCCCGCCCACCATTCCAAGTGGGTATCATAGAACAGCACCAGGGCATCCGCCCCTTGCAAATACTGCCCCACAATGTCCAAACCACTGAAAAAAATCAGGATGAGCAACGGCCAAACCGCAAGCTGCCGCCTTTTTGCGCAAATAAGATAATAGGCCAGCGCAATCCCAAGCACCGCCCAAAAGGCCTGTAACCCATAACCGGCGCTTATGCCAAACACCTTCCCCACCACTGCGGAAGGCAGCCAAAAGCCAATATAATAAATCAGGCTGGTAGCAGACGCGCCCTCCGGGAAATTTGCCGCATGCACCTCATAATTCCGGATGGGCCATTCATAATTCACAAGTGTCTCATAAATGGCATTCCGATAGAAATGGTCTGGGTTTTGGAACGAAAGCCTTGCAATCCCGGAAAACCCCACCCAGATGCAGATAATCAGCAAGGCTCCCGCCATCCGCCACAAAACGCCCTTTGTCATTTCCGGCCTCCAAAGCTTTGGCGCCTCCCTGCAGGCTTTCCATCCGCAAAGCAGCAATGCCAAGAGGATGGGAATCCAATACCGCTTTTTCATCCATCCCACAACGAACAGGAGAAATGGAAGCATTAAATACAGATATGTCAGAGCCACGACGCTTTTTGTTGTCTTTAACTTCTCCATTTGACCCTATCCAACCTCATCCCTTTCCTCTGTCTTCATTGCCTCCCGTATTTGGGTGCTGCTGATTTCAGGTGTATAAGGAAAAAATTCCATATTGGACCCGCGCTTCTTCAATTCTTCCCAGACGTCGTTCCAATGGCTCGCATGGTCGTCCCCAGAGAAATGGCAGTCATAATGGAGCCGCTCCCAGGCGTCCAGCTTATCCGTATTGGAGAAATCCACCGGAATCACTTCGTCCACAACAGACAGGGCGGCGATGACGCGCGCCCTATCCTCGTAACGGATAACCGTCCTGCGCCCCTTATAATATTCCGCCAGCTCATCCGTCAGTACGCCTACAATCAAATATTCGCAGCGGGACTTACAGCGTTCCAGCAAATTCAGATGCCCGATATGAAACAAATCGAACACGCCTGGGACATAGCCGATACGGTATGGCTTTTTTTCCGAGTCTTTTTCTTCTTCCATAGCCAATGAGGAAAATTCCTCCATACGCCGATAAATCCTTTCATAATCCGGCGTCGCCGCCTGAAACAGCGGGGCATGGCTGCTCAGATTCCGCACGCCCTGGATAAATTCCGCCTCCTTCGCCTCAAATTCCCTCACTTTGCCATCCCCTATGCCATAACGCTCATACATAGACCTTAAAGGCACATAGGATTCCATCTCCCTGGCAGATGCATAACAATATTTCAAGGTGCGGAAGATTGCAAATTGCGCCGGGCAGTCCTCCATTACAAATTCCTGGTCATAAAAGAGCAAAGAATCTGCCGCCTCATCATAAAAACAATTACAGGGCGCCAAATCCAAATACGCTTTTTCCAATCGGAGATCCTCCGCCATTGACCTCGCCGGCTTTCCCTCCAAATCCCCGAACATACCGGACGCGGCCAAAATATATCCATATATCCTGTCAAATATTTCCACAAATTTCTCCGGTTCTTTTTCCGCCAGGTAACTCATGGCATAGCTAAGCCCCTTTTCTTCCCGATAAGGCATGCGCAGGAATAAGCCATGGCTGTCCCTTTCCAGCTCCATCCTCACCACCGGCACCCCGCAGGCGGCAAGCTCTTCTGTATTCGCATGCAGCTTTTGGATATGGGCGCTCCCTTCCGGCCAGAGAGGCCGTTTCACCACGATGCCGGAGTCCCGTATTGTAGTGGCCATGCCCCGCTCTTTCCCCCGGTCTGTCGTGGGCACCGCATAGATAATATCTGACAGGCGCCCTTCCTTCGTAGTCTCCACCAAAAAAGAATTTGCCAGAAAATGCAATGCGCCCTGATGGATCATGTCGCAAAATATCCTATGCTCTACCCCCAATAAGGCAGAATCCCCATAATTGTAATCCGCCAGGCGTTCCGCCGCATTCAATCCTTCTTGATACGCATCCGTAAAAATCATTTGCGGCATGCGGCTGTCGGGAACCGGATAGTAAAGCTTGTACTGCAAGGCTCCTGCCTGCGCCAGAATGGCCTCAAGCTCCCTCCCATCCAAACACCGCCCCCTGCCGTTTGCCCCATGCAGATAGCCGTTCACCCCGTCAAAAGACAAATGGGTATGCGGGTCTTTGGCTCCACAAAAATACTTTAACCCATAACGGTTCTCCACTGCCATTAGAAGGATCCCCTCCCGCTTTAACAGCCCAAGCCAGCCCTTCAGCGCCTCCACCGGCTCCTTTGCATACTCAAGCCCTCCCACAGACACAATATAATCAAACCTCTCCCCTGCCGCTTGGAAAAGCTCCATAGGATCCCCTATCCGGATGCGCAGGTTTTTCCTTTCGGCATACCGTTGGGACAGTCTCTCTGCCTCCTCCTCGTCTGACACTAACGCAGTGACCGTTTTGCACCGCTCACAGAACAGCCCCGTCAGGGCGCCTGCGCCTGCATGGATTTCCAGCAGGCTGGATTCCCCGTCAAATTCATACCAATTCAGAAGGGACTGCCTTAATACGCTCTGCTCCATATACTTTTCCCATGCAGAAAGCTTCCCTGGAGCCTCTTCTTTTCCCCTGCCATACCTTTCATCTGCCATATTCCATCCCTTTCACTTTACGCCAATCCTTGCATATTCCGGCATTTTCCTAAGCCTTGTCTCCATTAGCTCCAACAAATCAATATTCCGGCGCCCGCCCCAGAGCTCGTCATCCATCAGCACATTCTGGTACATCCGCCTGTCATACAAAGAGCAATGCCTTAAGAACGCCTCAAAGGGCATGGCGCCCTCATGGCATCGGAACCCGGCTTCCTGCTCATATTCTGCGAAAGCCTCCATATAATCCCGTACAAAATCCAGCGCCCCCTGCTGCATCGCCAAAACCGTCTTTTCATACCCCTTAGAAGGCCCCGCATCATAGATTGGCTTTAAATCCTCCGTATATGACACGCAGGATGCGGACGGCTCCAAGTAGGAGTATTCCCGCAGCGAAGATTCCATATAGGGGCTAAAGTCAAAGAATGTGCGTATTTTCATGCCTGCGCGCTTTTCATAGCGAAAATGCTCCCTGGAATCCGCATGGAAATAATAGACACAGGGGCTAAGGCCCGTGGCATGGTGGATGGCCGCCGCAATCCTGCCGCTATATCCCATGTCAAACAGCGCCGATTCCTCCGTTACAGACGCTGCGCCGTTATTCCGCAGGTACTCCGAAATCCGCGCAACTGCCTGTCTGTGCTTCTTAGCATCGTAGCCGCCTCGGATAAAATCCGTCACGAATTGCCCATAGGATTCTTTGGAAAAAGGCTCATCCGAAAGCCCCTCTGCCTGCCTCTCTCCCAAGAGCCGCTCTGCCGCCCCGTCTCTTGTGCAAAATGCCAGCAGGCGCAAGAGCTTCCGAGGGGTCTGGTAAGAGATATCCACAGGAAGGTCATAGAAATCTTCCGGAGCCTTTGCCATGGCGGGCAGCACCGCCAGCCTTGACACATGCAAATACCCCGCAGGGGGGAGGCCGCTGCGGAAGGATTGATACAATTCATATGCTTTCATGGGCAGATAGCCATCCCTTGCCAAAAAGAGCATTTTCCTTACCCGATCGCGGCAGATATTGTCCGCCAGCCACCGCACCAAAGACAGCAGCTCCATCCCTAAGGCGCCATAGCCCACAAAATAAGGATCCCCATTATAATCCGACTTTTTTTCAAAGATCCGAAAAGGGTCGTCGAAATATTTCGCCGCAGCCAACGCGCGCATATTCCCAATGCCCACAGATCTTTTCGCCGCCTCCCAGTCTGTCAGATCCGCACAGATTTTTTCCACCTGATGGGCGCAGCCGCAGCTGTCATACACATCCAAGGCCTTTGGCAGCCAGGCAGCCTGAAAGCCACGTTTTTCCGCCATCCTGCAGTCCGCCTCCTGGTTATCGCCAATATGGAAAATCGCTTCCGGAGCGACCCCCATCCATTTTGCCGCCGCATCGAACAAATGCCCCGTGCTTTTCCGCTTGCCCATTTCAGAGGAGACAAATACCGCCTCCATGCCATAGAAGCCATTTTTCTCCAGCATTTTCCCAATCTGCCCGGCGCTTAGATACATGTCTGAAATAAGGATAATTGGCTTCCCTGTAGACAGCGCTTCCTGAAACAGCGTAACGCCGCTCTTTCTGGCTCTGCAAAGCTTCCATTCCGTTTCATACTCCAACTCCTCCATGGCATTTGACACCTCCAAAGGTATCCCCATCTCCTCTGCCAAAACCTGGTAAATTTCATGCAGGCAAACATCCTCCTTCCCAATCTCTTTTCGGATGATACGCCGGCGGAGCGCAGCCTCTGCCTCCATCCGAAGCTTCCGAAAACTAATCTGGGCAGAAGACATCTGGCCAAACCCCTTATCCAGCAGCTCAAAGAAATCTTCCTCCCGCTCCACAGGGCGCATCAGCAGCGTGTCAAACACATCGAAACTGATTACCTTAATGTTACGATCCCAAAACCTTGCGGCAACCTCTTCCAGGCTGCCATATCTCCATCCTTCCCTTTCCTGTCCCATATACGGTAAGGCATCCTTTCCATTTGCATTTTAACCAAAATCCCCGCTGCAAGCAGGACTACTCACATAAGCTGCCCTCTCCCCACCAGCTTCGGGAAATGAGCCGCCAGCTTGGGGCGGTCCATTACAAACTGCCGCACTGCGTAATACAGCCGTTTCCTGGGCGTAAGCAGCTGCTTTCGCAGCACAGACACGCCATGCTGGGCAGCGCATGCCTGATGGGCATAAATCTCAGGCGCTTTATCCTTGGGGCAGCTGCGCGCTTTCAAATGGTAAGACGCCTCCGCCCTATCCAATTCCTCCATATGGGCCTGCCCCCTTATGCTTTCCAAGGCCTCCTGCCCCTTCTGCGTCATGGCAAGAGCCAGCGAGAGCCCCCTCCTGCCATTGCCCTCCACCAAAAAATGGCCACATTTCCAAAAATCGGAAAGCACTACGTCCGAATAATGCCTTTCTGCAAACCGGCACCCATGGCAGCTAAACCGCTGCATGGAGGAACGCAAAAAACAGAAAAAATACGGGTCTGACATGGCCGTCTTCCGATAAACCCGCCCATTTTCAAATTTCGCCCAAAAGCAGTACTGCCCCCACCCATAATGCTTATCCCGGAAATTCACTTCCTGAACCTTTGACTGAAACCGCCGCTCCAAACCTCTCAGGTAATCCCTGAGGAAGGTCTGGGAAGTGACTGCGCCGCATGCAAAATCCACAAGCAGCAAATTCTCGTCATCCTTCCCCAGAAAGCCTGACAGCCCCGCCGCCTGACAGGGCGTCCCGCAAAAAAGCACCTTCCTGCCTGCCTCCAAGTGCCGCTTCACCTTCTGATAGCCATCCCCGATATAGCTTTCCACATACTTACTGGTCAGCAGCTTTTCCAAGGGCATATGATCCGTATCTGCCAGATAGGCCATTTTTTTCTTCACATCCAGATAGCAGCCAAACACAATCCCCCCCTGCTTCAACACCTCTGATGCAAGCGCATAAAACGCCCCTCCGGAAGAGGAAATACTGACCACATGCTCCGACAAATGATACATGGCATAAGCCTTCTTCGGATCAGGACGCCCGGAATCCTTCCCCTCCAATGGGCACGCCTCCTCACATTGGCCGCAATGCATGCAGCGGCTGGAATCCACCACAGGCATAAGAAATCCATTCTCATTGCGTTTTGTGCCAATCGCCCCAGCCGGGCATATATTCCTGCATGCCATGCAGCCGGTACATTCTTCTTTTATCTTTACCACGCTCTTCTCTCCTCGCCAAATAGGCCTTTCCCAACACCATCCCACTAAAACCTCACATAAATCACGTTGCGATACCCCGCTTCCCGCAACGCCTTTTCATATTCCTCCTGCCCATAATGGGACACTCCCATAATCACCGGCAGCTCCTTTTCCTGCGCCTCCCCCACCTGATACACCGGAAACCCCCGAAATGCCCTTCTGTCCTTTTTCCCCACAAGGATTCCCCCCACCACAATCCCCAACGCCCCGGCCAATTCAATCACCCGCTCCGCAAACTGG
>CAOKUK010000151.1 GCA_948472595.1 uncultured Eubacterium sp. | reverse complement strand
TTGTTCCTATTATCTAAATAGGAAAGCAATGCAACGAGAAACGAACCGCCAAAAATGGCGTTGATGCGATAGAGATACAGGAAATCATTGGCAGCGCCGTATACAGAATAGCCTTGCTATCCCTGTGGGATTTGTGTTATAATTTCTCTCAAATCAAGAAGCGCGTTCATGGTGCGCAGCCATGCCCATGGCGATAATTTCAGAGAAGGGGGAAAGGCGCTAAAAGGCACTGCCTGCCCGCATCGGCCGGCAGATATTGCGCCGAATCACAATGGAACAACATAAGAAAACGTGGCAGCCGATTATTTATGCATTTCTATTCCTAGTGGCCGTGCTCATATTGTTTTATATCTACACAACCCAGAATAAGGCGCGCATCCAGGAGCAGAACAGGGTCTATGCGGAGGATTCCGCCCGGCAGACCGTGGAGCGCATTGAGAGCGAATTTAGCAATGCGCTCCAGCGCATCCAGAACAGCGCCTATTTGGTCAGCGCAAGTGGGGACAGTTCGGAAATCAACAGCCGAATGTTAAAAGACCTTGAGGACAATACCACTTTTGACGCCGTCCGCTTTACCAATGCCAAGGGCTTGAACCTGGCTTCCAATGGGGATACCAATGACAGCTCGGACCGAGATTATTTCGCCTGCGGGATGCGGGGGGAGAGCGGCCTTGAGACAGTGGAGGCGTCCAGGATTACAGGCCGGCCCATGATGGTCTTTTACGCCCCCATTCATGGCGGTGAGGATATTGCCGGGATGTTTTTAGGTCTGTACTTTGCCGAGGATTATCTGCAGGATATGCTTTCCGCCAGCTATTTTAACGAGCCTGCGGATGTGTTCCTCTGCACGAAGGATGGGAAGGTGATTGCCCATTCTGGAAATGGGGCATATGGGGAAGACTTATTCGCTTCCTTGGCGGAATCGGGCGTGATTGACGCCCAGACTGCCGATGCGGCTCAGGAGGCGTTTGCGGACGGCAGCGATACAGCGCTCTTGTGCAGCCAGGGCTGCAAGACGGACAATCTGTGCGTCATGCACCTGGCGGGGTATGATTATGTCCTGGTGCAGGCGTTTCCCAAGGACGTCACGCAGGCCATGGTGAAAAGGGCAAATATGGCAGGCGTGGAATTGGAAATCTGCCTGCTTGTCCTGTTTGTGGTCTATGTCATCTTCCTGGCAATCCGCAGCCGGAGGAAGCGGAAGGAGTTAGAAGAGGAGAATAAGCTTTTCAACGATGTGCTTCGGGGCGTGAACATAATTTTTTCTTCCCGCTACCTTATTGTGGACTTGGAAAATGACCGCTATTCTTATATGGCAGGGATTGAGCCTTGGAACAGCAAAATTCCCATGGAGGGCGTTTACCATGAAATTGCCAAGGCTCATGCCGGAGACGTCATTGGGGAGGACGGGCAGGAGGCCTTTGCACATTTCAGCCAGGCGGATACATTGAAGGAGAGGCTTAGAGACGAGGATTTTGCTGTCCATGAATGCCACGTTTCCCGCCATGGGAAGGAGGACTGGGAGCATCTGATTGTGGTGTGCCTGGAGCGGGAGGACGGAAAGCCTGTCAGGGTCTTGTGCGTCCGGCAGAACGTTACGGAGCTGAAGGAAAAGGAACTGCGGGAGCTGCGGGAGAGGGCGGTGTTGAACCGGAAAGACCGGCAGTACCGAATTGCAATCATGTCCAATTCTTTCAGTGCATTTGAGTGCAATTTGACAAAGGATTTGATTGAGCAAGATATCGTCCGCAGGAGTGGGGAGGGGGAAATCTCGCTGTTGGAGCAGGCGGGGCTTTCTGTCCCCTGCAAAGCGTCAGAATGTTTCGAGAGTTGGAAGGAGTTTGTCCTGCCAGAGTCGCTGGAGGATTACTCTGAAGTGGTGAATGTGGAATATCTGAAGGATGCGTACGGGAAGGGCAGCATGGAAGTGGATGTGGACTATTGGGGCGGGATGGGCGGCATGGAGCCCATGTGCGTCCGCCAGTCCTTCATCATGACTTGTGATGAGGAAACCGGCGATTTGATTGCCATGGTAGTGTCCCGGGACATTACAGAGCAGGTCAGGAAGCAGCGCGAGCAGACGCAGGCCTTGCAGGACGCCCTGATGCAGGCGCAGCATGCCAACCAGGCGAAGACCACCTTCCTGTCTAATATGAGCCACGATATACGGACGCCCATGAATGCCATTATCGGTTTCGCCACGATTGCGGCCAGCCATATGGAGCGCACAGACCAGGTGCGGGACTGCCTGCAGAAAATCCTTTCTTCCAGCAACCATCTGCTGGGGCTTATAAATGACATTTTGGATATGAGCCGCATTGAGAGCGGGAAACTGCAAATCCACAACCAGGAGTGCAATATCCCAGAGCTGATGCACAATCTGGTCAACATCATCCAGCCCCAGGTAAAGGCAAAGCAGATGGAGATGTTTATTGACACCTTTGAAGTGGCCAATGAGGATGTCATTGCAGATCCGCTGAAGCTGAACCAGATTTTCATCAACTTGATGGGCAATGCCGTAAAATATACCCCTGCGGGCGGGACGGTGTCTTTCCGCATTGCGCAGCGCACCACTTATAAGCATGGGTGGGGCGATTACGTCTTTATTGTCAAGGACAACGGCATTGGGATGTCAAAGGAGTTTGTGAAGCATATTTTCGAGCCCTTTGAGCGGGAATCCACTGCCACGAGGAGCGGCATTCAGGGAGCCGGGCTCGGCATGCCCATCACAAAGAGCATTGTGGATATGATGGGCGGGGAAATCACAGTTGAAAGCGAAGTTGGGAAGGGAAGCGCATTTACGGTAAGAATCCCGCTGCAGCTTCAAGATATAGAGAAAACGGCAGAGCAGATTAAGGAACTGGAAGGGCTGCGCTCTTTGGTGGTGGACGACGACCTCAATGTATGCGACAGCGTCAGCAAAATGCTAAATAGCATTGGCATGCGCTCTGAGTGGACTACATCCGGCCGGGAGGCGGCATACCGGGCAAAATCTGCTTACGAAGAGGGAGACCCGTACCATACCTACATCATTGACTGGCAGATGCCGGAGACCAGCGGGATTGAGACTGCAAGGAAAATCCGCAGCGTGGTGGGCAGGGATGCGCCCATCATTATCCTTACCGCTTATGACTGGTCCGATATTGAGGAAGAGGCGAAGGAGGCCGGGGTCACTGCATTCTGCGCCAAACCGCTGTTTATGTCAGACTTAAAGGCGGCGCTTTTGGCGGCAAACCAGATCGGAGAAATAGAGGCGGCGAGTGCGGGGGCGGTCTGGACACAGAAAGATTACAGCGGGAAGAGGCTTCTTTTGGTGGAGGATAATGAGCTGAACCGGGAAATCGCAGAGTTTATTTTAGTGGAGGCTGGCTTTGAGATAGAATCCGCGCCGGATGGGACGGATGCGGTCGCCATGGTGGAAGCGTCCCAGGAAGGCTACTATGACGCCGTGCTGATGGACGTGCAGATGCCGGTGATGAACGGATATGAGGCCACGAAGGCAATCCGGGCTATGCGCCGCAAGGATGTGAAGACCCTTCCCATCATCGCCATGACGGCGAATGCTATGGAAGAAGACAAGGAGACGGCGCTGAAAAGCGGCATGAACGCCCATGTCGCCAAGCCGCTGGATATGGAAATCTTGATGGGCGTGCTGCGCAGGTTCCTGCGCTGAGGGAGCAGTAGGATTTATTTGTCCCGATGCTCTTGCCAGGCTGCAAAAAAATGCTATCCTTTTAAGGATATTTCTATAAGTTTGCAAATTTGTGCGCATTTTTACAAGTTTATCCAGTTGGGTTTCTGGTATATTGGATAAAGAAGCTTATCATGCAAGAGCAGAAGGAGGAAGGGAATTATGAGAAAAGGAAAACAGGAAAACCGCAGGGGCAGGCTCTGGAAGCGCTGCGTGTCTGTGATGCTGTCCGGGTGCATGGCAGTGACAGGGAGCCTCTTTGCGCCGCCTGCCGTAAGCCAGGCAGCGGGGACAGAGGCGCAGACCGTCACATGGGTGATGTCCCAGGAGAACAATTATTGGCAGGAGCAGGAGCCGCTGGCCACCACGGCTTGGGATGGCAATAGCCACAGCGACCTTTATATTGACATTGACGAGACGGTCACCTATCAGAAAATGGCAGAAAACATCTGGGGCGGCTGCTTTAACGAGCGTGGGTGGAGGCGCCTTCTGATGCTGACAGAGGAGGAGCGCAATCATATCTTAGACCTGCTGTTCAAGCCGGATGAGCCAGAAGGCTTGCATATTTCCCTAGGGCGCATCCCCATCGGGGCAAGCGATTTTGCAAACACCTTATATACGCTGGACGACTTGCCGGAAGGCGTGGCGAATGACTATGAAATGAAGTACTTTTCCATTGACCGGGATAAGTCCGAGACAGGGATTATTCCTTTCATCAAGGAAGCCTTAAAGCGCAATCCGGATATGAGATTCTGGGCGTCCCCCTGGTCCCCGCCTGCATGGATGAAGGACAACAATAATTTGATTGCGGGGAATATCGTCTATACAGAAGAAAATATGGCGGCTTATGCCCAGTATTTCAAGAAATTTGTGGAGGCATATGAAGCGGAGGGCATCCACATCTCCATGGTGAGCCCGCAGAATGAGCCTACTATGTGGACGGCCTACACTTCCTGCATCTGGACCGGGCAGCAGCTCTGCGACTTTATCCGCGACCATTTAGGGCCGGCGATGCAGGAGTTAGGGGTGGAAATCTACTTGGGGACATTTACCAACTCCAATGACAGCATGATGGACGCAGCATTAAAAGACCCGGCGGCCAGGAAGTACCTTTCCGGCGTCACGTTCCAGTGGTGGTCTTACTTTAAGTCCCACTCCCTGTACAACACAGGCTTTGACCTGGGCATGATGCAGTCGGAAACCATGTGCGGGAATGGATGGAATGACTGGCAATATGCAGAGAACCAGTTTGACATTATGTGGATGTACCTGAGCACGGGAATCAGCGCCTATAACCTCTGGAATATGGTCTTGGAATGGGATGGCAAGACGCCGGGAGGCCACAACACGGCTGCGAACCCATGGCCCCAGAATGCGCCGATTACAGTCAACGACAGCACAAAGGAGTATCGGATTAACCCGCATTACTATGAATACAAGCATTTTACGAATTTCATCCAGCCAGGAGCCCGCAGGATTTCCAGCGCAGGCACCTATGACGCAGAATTCCCCCTGGTGGACGAGGCGGAACGCGATGACAGGTATGCAAGGGAGCTGCACGAAATCGCATTCCGCAACCCGGACGGCAGCAATGTGCTGATGGTGAAGAACGGAAGCGGTTCTGCAAAGCATGTGGACATCAACTTTAACGGCCGCAAGGTGAGCGTGGATTTGCCCGCCCATTCCATCCATTCCTTCCAGACAGCTGGGACTCCGCTGACTGGAAATGAGACGGATATGAGGGATAAGCTGCCAGGGTATATCCCGGCCAGCCAGATTGTTACCTTAGAAAACAGGGAGACCGGCTTGATTTTCGGCGTGGACAGCGGCTCTGTCAAGGATGGCGCCAAGGTCATTCAGTGGGAGTACACCAAGGAAGCCAACCAGGAATGGTATTTAGAGCCTGTGGAAGGCCAGAAGGACACCTATAAGCTTGTGAATACAAAGAGCGGGAAGATTGTGGCGGCAGAAGGCGGCAACACTGCCGATGGCGTGAAGATGCTTCAGTGGGTCTATGAGGGGAAGGACCATGCGGAGCAGCACTGGGTTTTGGAGACAGATGAAAGCACTGGATATTCCAGGCTCAAGAACGCAAAGAGCGGGCATTATTTGTCCGTATCCGGAGATAAGGGCGCACAGCTAGAGCAGAAGGCAGACAGCGCCGCCAGCAACAGCCAGTGGTGGAAAATCACCTATGCCAATGCAGCCGCCCCTGTGGATAAAACAGCTTTGGAGGCTGCCATCCAAGAGGCGTCAAAAATCAAAGACGAAGGCTATACCGCAGAGAGCTGGAAGGCGTTCCAGGACGCCTTGGATGATGCAAAAGCCGCAAATGGCAGCGCAGAGACGACCCAAGAGCAGGCAGACGCAGCAGCAGCCTTGTTAAATGAGGCAATCCAAAAGCTTGCCAAGGAGCCTGTGGCAGTTGTGGACAAGGCGGCTTTGAAGGCGGCCATCCAAAGTGCGGAAGGAAAGAAGCAGGCAGATTACACCGCAGAGAGCTGGAAAAAGCTGGAGGAGGCATTGAGCGCAGCAAATGCCATAAACGGCAGCGCAGAAGCGACCCAGGAACAGGTAAATGCAGCAGCCGCAGCCTTGGATGCGGCAGTGAAAGCCCTTGTGCCAGCCGCCCAGATAGAAGATCCAAAGCCCAAGGCGCCTGCATCCTTGAAGGCCTCTTGGATTGGGGCAAAGAAGATTAAGGTTTCCTGGAAAAAGGCGGCAAACGCCAAAAAATACGTGCTGTACCGTTCTTACAAGAAGAACTCCGGCTATAAAAAAATAAAAGAGCTGACAAGCGCGTCTTACACAGACCAAAAGGCAGCGGCAGGAAAAACCGTGTATTACAAAGTTGTGTCGGTCAATGGCAAGCAAAAGATCGCAGACAGCAAGGCGGCC
>CAOKUK010000150.1 GCA_948472595.1 uncultured Eubacterium sp. | reverse complement strand
ATGCAAATTACAAGGCTGCAACGAAGAAGATTACGATTACGGTGACCCCGAAGGCCATCAGCATCAAATCCCTGAAGTCCGCAAAGGCAAAGACGGCAACCGTCACCTGGAAGAGGGATGCAAAAGTAACCGGCTATAAGATTCAGTATGCAGCAAAGAGCAGCTTCAAAGGGGCAAAGAATATAACGGTAAAGAAGAACGCCACCGTTTCTGCGACCTTGAAAAAACTGCAGGGCGGCAAGAAATACTATGTGCGTATCCATTCTTACAAGAAGGTTGACAAAAAGACAACGGTATACAGCGATTGGAGCAAAGCAAAGGCCGTTAAGGCAAAGAAGTAATTCCATCCTTTCTAAAATAGGGCAAGGGCAGGCGAATTTATCGCCTGCCCTTGTTCATTGTGCATAAAAGATTCGTTGTGAGGCAAAATAAGAGTAAAATTTACGATACGCAACGCTAGGAGGAAGAAAATGAAAGAGATTACAGAACAGTTTTATGCGTATGGGGTCGTGCCGGTCGTTGTGCTGGAGGACGCCGAGGATGCGCTTCCCCTTGCCAAAGCCCTGACAGAAGGCGGGCTTCCCTGTGCAGAAGTGACGTTTCGCACAGATGCCGCAGAAGAGTCCATCCGCCGGATGAGCCAAGAGTATCCGGACATGCTCATTGGTGCGGGGACAGTCTTGACGGCGGAGCAGGCCGGCCATGCCGTGGCGGCAGGGGCAGAATTCATCGTAAGCCCAGGCTTTGACCCCGAAGTGGTGGATTACTGCTTAGGGCAGAATATCCCTATTTTCCCCGGATGTGTCACCCCCTCGGAGGTGGCGCAGGCTGTAAGGCGCGGCATGGAAGTGCTCAAGTTTTTCCCAGCGGAACAAGCAGGCGGCGTGGCCATGATAAAGGCCCTGGCGGCGCCCTATAGAATGGTGAAATTCATGCCGACCGGAGGGATTAGTGACAAGAACCTGAAGGATTATCTGGCATGCGATGAGGTAATCTGCTGCGGGGGCAGTTGGATGGTGAAAAGCAGCCTGATTCAAAAGAAAGAGTTTGGCAAAATCCGCAAACTGTCGCAGGAAGCCGTGGAATTAGCGGCGTCTGCCCGAAGGGAAAGGGGGCATTGATTGGGCTTATGCCTGCACTGGAGATATGTCAAAGCAATTCCATAAATAAACGAGATTAGAAAGGGGCTTGCGCATTATGAAATTAGATTTAAAGCCACAGAACCAATGCCGCTATGACGCCCTGTCCCTAGGCGAGGTCATGCTGAGGCTGGATCCGGGTGAAGGGCGCATCCGCACAGCCAGGAACTTCCGGGCATGGGAAGGCGGCGGAGAATACAACGTTACCCGAGGCCTGCGCAGATGCTTCAATATGAAGACAGCCATCATCACTGCCTTGGCAGAAAATGAAGTGGGCCTTTTGCTGGAGGACTTCATCCTCCAAGGCGGCGTGGACACATCCTTAATCCATTGGACGAAGACAGACGGAATCGGCAGGATTTGCCGGAACGGGCTGAATTTCACGGAACGGGGTTTTGGCATCCGAGGGGCTGTCGGATGTTCGGATCGCGCCAATACGGCCATTTCTAAAGCGTCTCCAAAGGACTTTGATTTTGAATATATCTTTGGCGAATTAGGGACTCGCTGGCTGCACACCGGAGGGATTTATGCCGCTCTTTCCGAACAGGCCAGCGAGACGGCGCTTGCGGCAATCAAGGCAGCCAAAAAGCACGGCGCCATCGTATCCTATGACTTGAATTACCGGCCTTCCATGTGGAGCGCCATCGGAGGCCTGAAAAAGGCGCAGGAGGTAAATAAAGAGATTGCCCAATATGTAGACGTGATGATTGGGAATGAAGAAGACTTTACAGCCTGCCTGGGGTTTGAGATTGAAGGAAACGACAAGGATTTCAAGGAGCTGAACCTCGATGGATACAAGAAGATGGTCAACTGCGCAGCAGAAGCTTACCCTAATTTTAAAGTGGTGGCCACGACATTGCGGCAAGTGAAGACCGCCACCGTCAATGATTGGAGCGCTATCTGCTGGGCGGAAGGCCAAATTTACAAATCCAAGGAGTACAAAGGATTGGAGATTATGGATCGGGTAGGCGGCGGGGATTCCTTTGCCTCCGGCCTGATTTATGGATTGATGGCCACAGGAGACCCACAGGCTGCCGTCAATTACGGAGCCGCCCACGGCGCACTGGCGATGACTACGCCGGGAGATACTACCATGGCAAGCTTGAAGGAAGTGGAAGCCATTATGGGCGGCGCCGGCGCCAGGGTGCAGAGGTAGGAAGAGGGAAGATTGCAGGCGCAGCACAAACGAAAGCCCATTAAAGAATCCCCCAAGATTTTCCGATATTGGTTAAGGAAAGAAAAAACAGAATACAAGAGGAGGATGAGATGAAGAAAATAGGGATTTTTCTTGCAGATGGGTTTGAGGAGGTGGAAGGGCTGACCGTGGTGGATATCCTGCGCAGGGCAGGCGTAGAGGTCATAACTATTTCCGTTATGGGACAAAAGGAAATCTGCGGCTCGCATCAGATTGGCGTCCTGGCGGATGCATTGTTTGAAGGGGTGGATTTTGCCCGTCTCGACGGCGTAGTCCTTCCTGGCGGCATGCCGGGCACCACGAATCTTGGCGCGCATGCAGGCGTCAATGATGTAATCCGCAGCTTTGCCGCAGAAGGGAAATTGGTGGCTGCAATCTGCGCAGCGCCCAGCGTATTGGGTCAGGCCGGCCTCCTGCAAGGGAAGAAAGCCGCTTGCTACCCAGGGTTTGAGGACAAGCTTACCGGGGCGGAAGTGACATACGAGGAGGTGGCAGAGGCAGGGAATGTGATTACCAGCCGAGGCGTCGGGACGGCGATTCCTTTCGCATTGTCTCTGGTGTCCTGCCTTATTTCCGGGCAGAAGGCGCAGGAAATTGCGGAAAGCATTATTTACCGCCGATAGTTTTGTTTTTTGAAAGATGTGCATATCATGTTTCATTGGCAGGAGGAAGAGATTTCTCCTGCCTTTTTGTGCATGAAATGCTTGGGGGATTAATATATATGTAATAAAAAGCATAAGGAATAGAAGATGAATGGTTTGGGAAAAGTAAAGGGGACGTCCGTTGTAATCGTGCTGGTCTTGTTTGTCGCCTCCTTCTTCCTGGGGCGGTACGCAGCCCAGGTCGCCCCGGTGTCAGGCTGGCCAATGCAGGCAGACGCAGACGGCAACTGGGGCTTAAGCTTCCAGGAAGAAGGCCAGCCTCCGGTGGGCAACGCCACCTTTGAAGAGCTGGCAAAATACAATGCCTATTATGCGGAAGACACCCAGGAAAAGGTATTGTACCTTACGTTTGACTGCGGCTTTGAGAATGGGAACACGCCAGCCATCTTGGATGCGCTGAAAAAGCATGGGGTGAAGGCCACATTTTTTATTGTGGGGAATTACCTGGAGACCAGCCCGGATTTGGTAAAGCGGATGCTGGAGGAAGGGCATATTGTGGGGAACCACAGCTACCACCACCCGGATATGTCCAAGATGGGCAAAGAGGAATTTTCCAAAGAGCTTGGGGAATTAGAGAGCCTTTATGAGCAGACGGTTGGGAAACCCATGGAGAAATATTACCGGCCGCCCCAAGGGAAATACAGTGAGAGCAGCATGCAGCTTGCCAAAGAGCTGGGGTATAAGACCATTTTCTGGAGCCTGGCCTATGTGGATTGGAACCAGGACAGCCAGCCGACCCATGAGGAAGCCTTTGACAAGCTGCTGAAACGGGTGCACCCCGGGGCGATTGTGCTGTTACATAATACCTCCAAGACAAATGGGGAAATCCTGGATGAACTCTTAACAAAATGGGAGGGGATGGGCTATACCTTTAAAGGGTTGGATCAGCTGCCGGCAGGGACAGGGGAAAGGTGACAGCCTGCATCCTGGCATTATCAGGAGGCATGGTCTTTGCTCCCATGGAACAGGTCTGCCACCGGCGTGATGGCGATATAGGCATTCCGGTCTATTTTTTTCACAATGGATTTTATCTTGACGGTCTGGAATTGGTTTACCACCACATAGAGCACAGTTTTTGGCTCGTCTGAGTAGTAGCCGTGCGCATCCATGATGGTGATTCCGGTCTGGAATTCATCTGAAATGGTTTTTGCGATTCTCTGGGGCTTCGTGGTGACAATCATAGCGGATTTGGAGCTGTCCAGGCCGTCCACAATAAAGTCAACCGTCTTAGAGGCGGCCACGTAGGTGACGATGGAATAAAGGGGGAGAATCCAGCTGCCCATGATAATCCCGCAGATTATGTATAGCAGGACATTGTAAATCAGCACGAAGGTTCCTACGGAAAGGCCGATTTTCTTGGCGAAGATTACGGCGACCACTTCAATTCCGTCCATTGCGCCGCCGAAGCGGATAGCCATGCCGCTGCCAATGCCTGAAACCAGCCCGCCGAAGACGGCGCATAAGAATAAGTCTGTCCCGGCAAGGGGGGAGGCGATGCTTACGTCAATGGGGAGCAGATCCGTTATCATCCATGCGACAATTGCGTATACGCAGACGGCGAAAATAGCATATATGGAGAAAATTGTGCCCTGCTTTTTCAGGCCATAGAGCAGCAGGGGGATGTTCAAGAGAATCAGGAAAAAGGATAAGGATAAGTAGCTGGGCGTGACTTGGGAAAGCAGAATGGAAGTGCCGGATATTCCGCTGTCGTATAATTGAACCGGAGCGATAAAAATCGTGACGCCAACAGCGTTTATAATGCCCGCCATCAGTAAGAAGAGGAAATTCAGCGGGGAAAGCTGGTGCAGCACACGGATAATGGATTCTTTTATTTTTGCCAAATGGAAAACCTCCTGTCAGATATTTATTAATGTGTTTTTCTATCTTATCATAAAGAAATGCAGAAAGTCAATCATTTTATGGAAGAAAGGCCTGCGCATGGATACGCAGGCCTTCTGAAAAGGGATTGAGGGTATGGCTCCCTTCCGTTATTTTTTGATTTTTACTTTCTGTACATTGCTCCATGCGCTGTAATAGGTCTTTCCGCCTGTTTTCTTATAGCACCGGATTTGGATATAGTAGGTTTTCTTCTTGGTCAGTTTCTTCAAGGTAAGGGAGGTTTTCTTAGCGGAAACGTTCTTCTTTACAGCATTTTTCAATTTGCTGTTTTTTGCATATTGGATTTGATAGCCGCCGGCCTTAGTATTCTTCTTCCATTTTAGGGTAAGTGCCCTGGAGGTTTTATTTACAGGCTTTTGGCTTTTTAGCCTGGATAAGAAAACGGTCTTTTGCGTCTTCTTGCTGTAGGGGCTGCTGACCCTCCCATTGACGGCCTTTAGCCTGTAGGTGTATACCGTCCCGTTTTTGACCGTCTTATCCGTGTAACTTACGGTTTTCTGTTTGCTGATAGCGGCAATTTTCTTCCATTTCCCGCTCCCGGCCTTGCGGTACACCTGGTATCCTTTTGCATTTGTCACTTTTTTCCAGCTTATTTTGACGCCGGAGGCTGTATTTGCAATGCCAGACAGCACAGGGGCTTTTAATGTAATGGCAGGTGGGTTATTGGGATTGTCGGGATTGTCAGGGTTGTCAGGGTTGTCAGGATTTTCTGGATATGCTTCCACCAATTCCAAGGAGAAATTGTCAAAATCCCCCCAGGCCTCATTGCCGCTGTAAGTGGCTGTTGCATGTGCGCCTACTTGCAGCTTCCCATCCAGGACTTCAATATTATCTAAGGTCATTTCCACGAAGTTTGCGCTGCCGCCCCAGCCGATAGTCTGATAAGGATCTGAGGTAAATTCCTTTTCCGTGGCCTTTGCGAACAGGCGGATGGTGGAGACGCCGGAATCGCCCATGACATAGCCTTTCATGCGGTATTTCCCAGGCTTTAGCCCTTCGATATTCTGGTAGAAGGTAAAGTCCAAATCCCCGCTCCCGCCTGTAAAGTGCAGGGAGCTTGTGCTGTTCAATGCATTTGCGCTGGTGCCAAGCGTGCCTGTGCCTTTGTTGCTTTCGGCATATTTCCAAACCCCATTGTCCCCTAATTCAAACCCTCCGTTTTTCAATCCGGGCTGCTCTTTGATGACCGTCACTTTGCAGGATTGGGAAAAGGTCTGGTAGGAGCCGTCCTTGCCGCCATAATTCGTGACGGTTATGGTGGATTCCCCAGGTTTCATCCCTTTCACTAATCCAGCATTATTGACAGAGCATACTTCAGGATTGGAACTTGTCCATACCATCCTGGTAATATCCGGCTGTTCCGGCGTAACCGTCAGGCTAAGCGGATGGACATCATTTTCCTGGACAGTGATTTCCTTCTCCCCATTTAAGGTTATGGAAGTCACCGGGTTCTCATTGATTTCTGCGGCGTTTGGGGAAAATGCCTCCCATACCCGGTTCGGCACGCGGCCGCCTAATTCCTGGTTCCTGTCCATCTCATAGTTTTCAATTTCCCAGTAGATACAGCCTGTCCCGCGCCCGTTGGGGATATCCTTTAATGCGCTGACTACGTTGTTGATCATATTGTATTTCTGGTTTACAGTGACGTTTTCCAGGTAGTTTGCGCCAATCTCAACCACCATGATTTAGATCGGAAGAG
>CAOKUK010000149.1 GCA_948472595.1 uncultured Eubacterium sp. | reverse complement strand
GATTTATATGGAGCAGGGCGAATTGCCCATCCAGGTGCGAAACGGCAAGCCAGGCTATATCAATTTCCTGGATGCTTTTAACGGCTGGCAGCTGGTGAGGGAGCTGAAGGCGGCCACAGGGCTTCCTGCGGCGGCTTCCTTTAAGCATGTCTCCCCGGCTGGGGCGGCTGTGGGGCTTCCCATGACGGAGGTGGAGAAAAAGATTTACTGGGTAGACGACATGGATATGGAATTCACCCCCCTTGCCAATGCCTATGCGAGAGCCAGGGGCGCAGACCGCATGTCTTCCTTTGGGGATTTTATTTCCCTGTCGGATGTCTGTGACGTGGCCACCGCCAAGATTATCAAGCGCGAGGTTTCCGATGGGGTGATTGCCCCCGGATATGAGCCGGAAGCGCTGGAAATCTTAAAGGCGAAGAAAAAGGGCAGCTACAACGTGGTAGAGATAGACCCTTCCTATACGCCAAATCCCATTGAGCGGAAAGAGGTGTTCGGGATTGCCTTTGAGCAGGGGCGGAATGAGCTGAAAATCGATTCGGATTTCTTCTCCAATGTGGTGACGGAAAATCAGGAGATTCCAGAGTCCGCCAAGATTGATTTGGCCATCGCCATGATTACCTTGAAATACACCCAGTCTAATTCTGTCTGCTATGCCAAGGGCGGCCAGGCCATCGGCATTGGCGCAGGGCAGCAGTCCAGGATCCATTGCACCCGCTTGGCAGGGCAGAAGGCGGATAACTGGTACCTGCGCCAGGCGCCGAAGGTATTGGGGCTGCAGTTCATAGAAGGGATTGGGCGGGCAGACCGCGACAATGCCATCGATTTGTATATTGGGGAGGATTACATGGACGTGCTGGCAGACGGCGCCTGGGAGAAGACCTTTCAGGTGAAGCCGGAGGTATTTACCCGGGAGGAGAAGCGGGAATGGCTGGATCGGCTGACGGGCGTGGCCTTGGGGTCTGACGCATTCTTCCCCTTTGGGGACAATATTGAGAGAGCCCACCGAAGCGGCGTCGCTTATGTGGCAGAGCCAGGCGGCTCCATCCGGGATGACCATGTGATTGCCACCTGCAATAAATATGGGATGGCCATGTGCTTTACAGGGATAAGGCTGTTCCATCATTAAGGGCAAGGAAGGGGCTGTTACAGCTGACCGGCATGGCCGGTTTCTGTAACAGCCCCTTGGTGTCTGCCCCATGCCGTATTGCCTATAGCAGGGGAGCGGCTTTAAGTAGTGAGGGAGTCCCTGCCGTTTCCGTTCGGGATATCCGAATATTCGTTCAAGATTTTCCGCTTCATGTCAAAGAGCTTGTCTGACAAATCCACATAGACCTCATGGGGGTTGGCGAAGCGTTTTGTCTCGTTCCAGAGTGTTTCTTTTTCCTGGTTACAGTATGCCTGGATGTCCATGACCTTGGGGGACTGGTAGACGCATTCCCCTTTCTGGAAGATGGGCATAAGCAATTTGCGCATGGTGTAGGTGCCGCCTTTGAGGCGGGTCTTTTTCCAGGTTTCTAAAGGGTCGAAGAGCAGCAAGTCCTTATCTGTGTCAAAAATTTCCCCTTCTAGGCAGATGTAGTCTGCCCGGATTTTCCCGGAAGACTTTTCATATATCCGGTAAACCGTCTTGTTGCCGGGATTTGTCACCTTCTCCGTATTTTCAGAAAGCTTGATTTTGGGGAGGAAGGAACCGTCCGCCTCTTGGATGGCCGCCAGCTTGTACACCCCTCCGAAAGCAGGGCAGTCTTTGGAGGTAATTAGGTTCGTGCCCACGCCCCAGGAGGTGATTTTTGCCCCCTGGCTCTTCAAGTTCTCTATCAGGTATTCATCCAAATCATTGGAGGCGGAAATCACAGCGTCCGTAAACCCGGCTTTGTCCAGCATCCTGCGCGCCACCTTGGACAGATAGGCCAGGTCTCCGCTGTCCATGCGGATGCCGTAAAAGCTTAAGGGGATGCCGGCCTCCCTCATTTCCGTAAATACCCGGATGGCGTTCGGGATTCCGGAAGTTATCGTATCATAGGTGTCCACAAGAAGGATGCAGGCGGAGGGGTAAAATTTTGCATAGGCCTTGAAGGCTGTGTATTCGTCCGGGAAGCTCATGATCCAGCTGTGGGCATGGGTGCCCTTCACGGGAACGCCGAACATCTGCCCGCACAGCACGTTGGAGGTGCCGCAGCATCCGCCAATCACCGCCGCCCTTGCGCCGTATACCCCGGCGTCCGGCCCCTGCGCCCGCCGCAGGCCAAACTCCATGACGCCGTCCCCTTGGGCGGCAAAGCAGACCCTGGCGGCTTTGGTGGCAATCAGGCTTTGGTGGTTCAGGATGTTTAAGATGGCGGTCTCCACCAGCTGCGCCTCCATTATGGGAGCGATGACTTTGACTAAGGGCTCCCTGGGGAAAATAACGGTGCCTTCCGGGATGGCGTAAATATCGCCGGAAAAACGGAATCCTCTCAGGTATTCCAGGAAGTCCTTGTCAAAAATCCCAAGGCTGCTCAAATAGGAAATGTCTTCTCCTGTAAAATGCAGCCCCTTGATATAGCCGATAATCTGCTCTAAGCCTGCGCAGATGGCATATCCCCCGTTGCTGGGGTTGTTTCGGAAAAATGCGTCGAAGACGACCGTCTCATGGCTGCCCGTCTTGAAATAGCCCTGCATCATGGTCAGCTCATAAAGGTCTGTCAGTAAAGTTAAATTTGAGGTATCCATAGTGTTTTGCTCCTTGCCGAATCTTTTTTACTATTATAGGAGATTCCCGGCGGTGAATGCAAGTGTATTTTGAAGGAAAATGCTATTCCTCACACATGGATTTCAAATCTTTGCTGATAATCAGCTTCGCCTCCGTGGCTTCCTGAATCTCTTCTAAGGTAAATTCAGGATTGTATTCCGTAAGCACCAGGCCGTCCCCTGTCACTTCGATAACGGCCATTTCCGTAATGATTTTGTCCACGCATCTGACTGCCGTATAAGGCAGGCGGCATTTCTTGAGGATTTTCGGGGCGCCTTTTGCCGTATGCTCCATGGCGATAATCACGTTCTTGGCTCCTACTAAGAGGTCCATGGCGCCGCCCATGCCGGGCATTTTCTTTCCAGGGATAATCCAGTTGGAAAGGGAGCCTTCCTCATCCACTTCCAGCCCTCCTAAGATGGTGGCGTCCACATGCCCCCCGCGAATCATGGCGAAGGAAGTGGCGGAGTCGATGAATGCGCCCCCGGCGTCTACGGCAGAGGGGGAGCCCCCGGCGTCCACGATATGGAGGGGGCTGTGGGTCCAATCGTCTACGGCGGCTGTGCCCACAATGCCATTTTCTGACTGGAGCACCACATGCACATCTTCCGGCAGGAACTGGGGCACTAAGGTGGGCAGCCCAATCCCTAAATTCACTACGTCCCCGTCATGGAGCTCCTTTGCCACGCGTTTTGCAATAAAGCCTTTGATTTCAGACCGTTCCACGTTTTTTTCCTCCTCTCACCACATAATCCACATAAATGCTCTGGGTCCGTACGTCTTCTGGGCGGATATAGCCCAGGTACACGATTTCTTCTGCCTCTACGATGACCGTGTCAGCAGCCGTTGCCATCAGCGGGTTGAAATTGCTGGTCGCCCCGCGGTACCAGATATTTCCCTTTGGATCCACCACTGACCCGGCGATAATCGCAATATCTGCCCGGATGGCTTCCATCATCAGGTACTCTTTCCCATGGATGGTCTGCTTGCCCAGGCAGAGGGGGGATTCTTCCACAATCGTGCCTACGCCTGTGGGAGTCAGCACGCCGCCCAGCCCTGCGCCGCCGGCGCGGATCATCTCAGCCAGGGAGCCCTGGGGCACTAAGATGACCTCTAGGGTATTGTCTTCCATGGATTGTTTTGCCACTTCTGGGTTTAACCCCACATGGGTGGCGATAAACCGCTTTACTTGATGGTTGTGCACCAGCTTGGCCACGCCGTAATGCTCTTCCTTCATGGGGCCTCCGGGCATGGAGGCGTCGTTGCAGATAATTGTCAAATCTTTTACATCACTGTCAGCCAGGACGTCTATCAAGTCGTGGGGCGTCCCGCATCCCATAAAGCCGCCTACCATAACCGTCATGCCGTCATGGATTAGCGCAGCCGCATCTTCTAATGATAATAATGTAGGCATTGCCGTTACCTCCTGTCATTTTGATTGCCAGATTCCCTTATTTTTGGTAGAGCATCCGGATTAAGTATTCGTTCAGGTCTGCATTGGATTTTGCAGCCTGCTCCGGCGTCCAGGCCTGGAAGCCTTGCCCGGTCTTAAACCCGATTTTCCCTGCCTCCTTCAGCTCGGAAAGCAGCTTGGATGGCTCGTGGGAATCCTCCAGGTCTTTCAGGATATAGTCATGGATATTGTAAGTGAGGTCTGTCCCCACCATGTCTGCATTCTCCATGGGCCCAAGCTGGGGGAGCCGCAGGCCGAAGGAGTACCGCACGGCCTCGTCTACCGTGGCTGCGTCTGCGATGCCGTTTTCCACAATGGAGATTGCCTCCCGCCACAGGGCATGCTGCATCCTGTTTGCGATAAAGCCGGGCACGTCTTTTTTGCAGAGCACAGGCTTCTTCCCTGCGGAGCGGAGCACTTCCATGACAGTTTCAGCCACTTCGTCGGAAGAAGCGTCGGATTTCACCACTTCTACCAGGGGAATCAGGTGCCCTGGGTTCCAGAAGTGGGTGCCTACAAAACGCTCCCGGTGCTGCAGGTTTTCAGAAATCTGGGAGGGGCTCATGACAGAGGAGTTGGTGCAGAAAATGGTGTCTGCGCTGCAGCGCGCCTCCAGCTTCGCAAAGGTTTCCTGTTTTACCTTCATGTCTTCAAATACGGCCTCAATGACAAAGTCCGCAGAGGATACCCGCTCGCTGTCAATGTCGTCTGTAAAGGAAATGCGCAAAAGGCGCTCATTCAATTCTGCCTCTGTGAGGACGCCTTTTTCAATCAGCTGCTCCGTGTTGATGCGGATGCCCGCCGCCACGTCTGTAGGGTAAATGTCGTATAATGTAACCTGATAGGCTGGGTTGGAGGCCATGACAAAGGCAATGTTCTTCCCCATCATGCCTGCGCCGCAAATCAGGATATTTTTAATCTCTTTCATACTGGGAAACCATCCTTTCGCATTTCGTTTATAATCAGCAAGGTTATTCGTCTTCTACTTCCAGATAATCCATGTCGTCCGGGGTGCGTGCGCCGTCCTTTTCAAAGGCTCCCTCGCCCCCGCAGAAGGGGCAGAGCCCGAACCGATCCCCAAACACCGGAATCATGTCTGCGGCATACTTGAATTTCCTGCCGCATTCCTGGCAGTGGTAATATAAGAAGCAAGGCCCCCAGCTCATTTGCCAAGCCCCAGGATTTCCCTGGCCTCAGCCGGCGTGGCAGGCTCGTTCCCAAACTCGCGGATGACCCGCGCGGCGCGCTCTACCAGCTGGCGGTTGCTCTCAGCCAGCTGCCCTTTGGCATACATGACGTTGTCTTCCATGCCCACGCGGATATGGCCTCCCATAGCCACGGCCCCGTAAGTCATTTCCATAGCGCAGTGCCCTACGCCAAAGCAGCTCCAGGTGGAGCCTGGGCACAGCGTATCCATCGTCTCTTTCATGAATACCAGGTTTTTCATAGAGCCTGGGATGCCGTTTGCGCAGCCCATGCACATCTGGAAATGAAGAGGCGCTTTCAGCACGCCCTTCTTCAGGTAATAAGCGGCATTTGCAATCATGCCAGGATCGAACACTTCAATTTCAGGCTTCACATTCCATTCCTGCATGTTTCGCCCAAGCTCTTCTAAGAACTTCGGGGGGTTCAAAAACAGGGAGGAGTTGAGCCAGTTCATGGAACCGCAGTCGTAGCTGCCCATTTCCGGGCGCAGCTCCTTTAAGTGCGCCTGCCTTGTCTCGTCTGTGGCATTCAAATCCCCGGATGTGGTCAGGTTCAATACAATGTCGCAGTCTGGGTGCTGCTCGCGTAAAAGCCCCACGGTTTCGCGGAATTTTTCCGTGGACATTGTCCCATTCCCCTCGTCGTCCCGCATATGCAAGTGGGCCACAGCGGCTCCGGCCTGCCAGCAGTCATAGACGTCATTTGCAATTTCCTGCGGTGTCATGGGGACATTTGGGTTATTCTCTTTTTTGGGCCATGCCCCAGTGGTGGCCACTGTAATAATCGTTTTCTTTGCCATATGTTATCCATCCTTTCTTCCTGTCCCGTCTTTTTGTCTGCGGGATGGGTCTGTCATTTTGCAGCCCTGCCCCGTATGTCTGCGAGACAGGGCTATAAGATTTTAATTTGGCGTATTATTTCTGCGCCATTTTCCAGTCTTTGTTGTATTTATGCTCGTCTACGGTAAGCACCAGAAGCACGTTCACCACTGCCACGCATGCGAATACCAGGTAAGCGAACCGAATCTGCCCGCCGGTCAGAAGCTGCACCACGCCGTTCACTGCGAAACACAGGGCTGTGATTGCCCCTTGGATGGGGAAGATTACGCTGTTCACTTTGTCAAACCCTTGCCGCCCGAAGATAGAAGTGGGCAGGGAGGTCGTGAAGTTTGCAGACCCGCCGATTCCCATGGCAATCATGAACAGGGAGGCATATACCAGAGGCGTCACCTGGTCTACGGCTGT
>CAOKUK010000148.1 GCA_948472595.1 uncultured Eubacterium sp. | reverse complement strand
CCGGCATCCTCCCGCTGCTCATGCACCGTGGCAAAAATGCCATTGGTAATCACAAACACATGGTAATCGAAAATTCCATACGCTTCCAGCACACGGCACACCGTCTCCTGCACGCGGTAAATCTCACCGCCGCTTTTCAACATGGCTTCCCCTATGGAAATAGCCAGATTTAAAACCTTCTTACTGTTTGGCATACAATACCCTTTCCAATGTTTTTATTTCCCTTGCAGCGGATACGCTCCTGCCTCCCTTTACCCATGCATTTCTCCCTGGGACTCTTCTGCTTCCCTTGCGCGCAAGATAGCCTCGTTCAGAGAGAGCATCTTCGCATCCAGCCTTGACACAATCTCGGCGCATTCCCGCAAGTCGCTGCTGATATATTCCGGGGCATGACCTTCAAATTTGTAGTAAATCTTATGCTCCAGGCTGGCCCAGAAATCCATGGCGATGGTGCGGATTTGGATTTCCACCCTTGTGTCCACCACGCCGTCCATCAGGAAAATAGGGACAGTCACCAGCATGTGGTAGCTCTTATAGCCGCTGTCCTTGGGGTTCTTGATATAGTCCTTGATGGAGACAACCGTCAGGTCGTTCTGCCTGCCAATCATCTCTGCTAGACGGTAAATGTCAGAGGTGAAGGAGCAGACCACCCGGATTCCGGCAATGTCATTCACATGCTTCACCATATTGTCAATGGTGCTCTCATAGCCGTTGCGCTTCAGCTTCTTCACGATGCTCTCCGGCGTCTTGATTCTGGACTTAATATATTCAATGGGATTGTATCTATGTACATGGCAAAATTCATCGTTTAAAATCTCAAGCTTCGTGCTCACTTCCTTCAGCGCTGAGTTATATAAGAAAATAACCGTTTCCCAGCTTGCTGCGCCTTCATTTAACTTAACGGATATTTCCATTTCCTTCCCTTCTTTCCATCCTTACTTATTGTGGTCATTATACCATAGATTTGCCAAAAAATAATAAATTTTATAAAAATTTTATGGTATTTTTACCAAAATTATGGCTTTCCCAAAAATGAGTTCCATTTCCAAAGAAATTTTGCCATTTTAAGGCGCTCCGATGGATGGAATGATATTTGGGCGCCCTTAGAGACCTCGTGCCCCGGGCGCCTTGCTTTATGCTTCCTTTGCTTTTTCCTTTAGCACTTTATCAATCGTAACCAGCTTGACGCAGATGACGAAAATATCAGTTGCAATCTTCAGGTTCTCCAGGTTGGGGTATGTCGGTGCGATGCGGATAGTGGAGTCCTTGGGATCCTTCCCATAAGGATACGGCGCCCCGGCAGGGGTCATGGTCACGCCTGCGCCCTTAGCCTTGGCCACAATGGCTTTCGCACAGCCCTCCAGCGCCTCAAAGGCAATGAAATAGCCGCCCTTGGGGGCAATCCAGGAGCCTGCGCCCCGGCCGCCCAATTCCTGCTCAAAGGTATTGATGATCATCTCAAACTTGGGGCGCAGGATATCCGCATGCTTCCTCATGTGTTCTGTCATGCCATAAATATCTTTGAAGAACCTCACATGGCGCAGCTGGTTTACCTTGTCATGGCCGATGGTGGCCACGCGCATCTGCTCGCGGATTTCTACCAGATTGTTGGCGGAAGCGGCAATCGCTGCAACGCCTGAGCCAGGGAAGCTAATCTTGGAAGTGGAGCAAAACTTGTATACCATATCCGGGTTCCCTGCCCGCTTGCATTCTGCCAAAATCTCCACCAGGTTATCCTGGTCAATGTCGTATAGGTGGTGCACCCCATAGGCGTTGTCCCAATAGATGCGGAAGTCCTTGGCAGCCGGCTTCAGCCTGGCAAAACGGCGGACCGTCTCGTCCGAATAAGTAATCCCCTGCGGGTTGGAATATTTGGGCACGCACCAAATTGCCTTAATGGCCTCATCCTGGCTCACCAGCTCCTCTACCATATCCATGTCCGGGCCGGTGGGAAGCATGGGCACATTAATCATCTCAATCCCAAAATACTCCGTTATGGTAAAATGCCTGTCATATCCCGGAACCGGACATAGGAACTTCACTTTATCCAGCTTGCACCAAGGGGTGTTGCCCATCACGCCATGGGTCATGGAACGGGATACGGTATCAAACATAATATTCAGGCTGGAATTGCCATAGATAATGATATTGTCCGGATGGCATTCAATCATATCTCCCAGCAATACCTTCGCTTCCTGTATGCCGTCCAGCACGCCGTAATTCCGGCAGTCCGTCCCGTCCTCACAGTTAAAATCCATGTCGCTGCCCAATACATCCATCATGCCCATGGACAGATCCAGCTGTTCCGTGGAGGGCTTGCCCCTGGACATATCCAGCTTTAAGGCGCCATTGACATATTTCTTGTAAGCCGCCTCCAGCCCCTTTTTCTCCTGTAACAATTCTTCTCTGGTCATTTCCTGATATGGCTGCATGTTCGTTATCCTCCTGAATCTCTGTCCTGTTTCATTCCCATTCCAATATGCGCTTGCCCGATAAGGCTCGCCATACGGCACGGGGACGTCATTTATCCAGCGCCCTATGGCTGCCTGGATTTTTGCCTTCCTTATTATGCACTATTGGGTACGGATTGTAAAGTATTTTCTTTCATAAATTTACATTTGTACGCCCAGTGCGGACTTTTCTTGGGAAATCACGGTTCCTGTCCTTCTTTCAGAAACGCCAGGCGAGATTTTATCTCTTTCTCATAGCCATTTTCCGTGGGCTCGTAAAATTTAGCGTCCGTAAGCCCGTCTGGGAGGTACTGCTGCCGGACATAATGGTTCGGGAAATCATGGGCATAGAGATACCCTGTCCTGCGGCCTAATTTCTGCGCCCCCCGGTAATGGGAATCCTTAAGGTGGGCAGGAACCGGGGCAGTCTTGGTGGCCTTGACCGTCTCCATGGCGCGGTCGATGGCCACGCAGGCCGCATTGCTTTTCGGCGCACAGGCCACATAAGCGGCTGCCTGGGACAAGATAATCTGCGCCTCCGGCATGCCCACGCGCTCCACTGCCTGGGCGGCGCTGACTGCCACCATAATGGCATGGGGGTCTGCGTTCCCCACATCTTCCGAAGCGCAAATCATAATGCGCCGGGCAATGAACTTAATATCCTCCCCGGCATACAGCATCTTGGCCAGGTAATAAATGGCTGCGTCCGGGTCCGAGCCCCGCATGCTCTTGATAAAGGCAGATATCGTGTCATAATGGTTGTCCCCGCCCTTATCATACTGCACCACCCGCTTTTGGATACATTCCGAAGCCACGTCCAGGGTAATATGGATGGCCCCGTCCCCGCCCCGGGGCGTCGTGAGCACGCCCAGTTCAATGGCCGTCAAGGCCGCTCTGGCATCCCCATTGGCCACATCCGCCAGGAACTCCAGCGCATCCTCTTCCAAGATTGCCCCATAAGTCCCCATGCCCTTCTCCTGATCTGTGACAGCGCGCCTCAGGAGCGTCTTAATGTCTTCCTTATCCAGAGGCTTCAGCTCAAAGATCACAGAACGGGAAAGCAGCGCGCCGTTGACTTCGAAATATGGGTTCTCCGTGGTGGCGCCCACCAGGGTTACCGTGCCGTCCTCAACAAAAGGCAGGAGGTAATCCTGCTGCCCCTTGTTGAAACGGTGGATTTCATCTATGAATAAAATCGTTTTCTTCCCATACATCCCCTGGCTGTCCTTGGCCTGCCTCACTACTTCCTCCATATCCTTCTTCCCGGCGGCCGTGGCATTAATCTGGGTAAATTCCGCATGGGTAGTATGGGCGATGACCTTCGCCAGCGTGGTCTTCCCCGTGCCCGGCGGGCCATAGAAAATAATGGAACTAAGCTTATCCGCCTGGATGGCGCGGTACAATAGCTTGTCCTTTCCTATAATATGCCGCTGCCCCACCACCTCGTCAAGGGTTGTGGGGCGCAGGCGGCTGGCCAAGGGAGATTCTGTCTTTTGAGCCTGCTGCCTCATATAATCAAATAAATCCATGGGATACGCCTCCTTCTTATCGTTGTTTGCGTGGGGGCACAGCCTTGCAAGAAGAAAGGGAGGCTGTGTTGGGTTTTGAATAGTTCCAATTATAGTGAGAAAAGAAGCAGTTGTCAATTGGAGAGTTTTTGTGGAAATATTGATTTAGATTGGCATGACTGGGGCGGACAATGGGGGCAGGCCAAACGCCGTATCCAAGCCCTATCCCCCACATTGTGTCTTCCTTATGGAATCCCTGCCAAACTGTATCGCCCTCAGGATGATATAGCACAGATAGGAAAGGGAAAGACACAGAGCTGCCTGAGCCGCTTTTCCCAGGTAAATCATTTCTGGATCCCGTTTTTCGCATCTCACCCACAGTGACATGCGTTCCATCTTCTCAGCGAACCATCGGCTCCAGAACTCGAAATCCGACCATTTTGTGGGAATCATGTCTTCTGGTATCCTCACCTGATAAAGCAAAGCCAGAACCAGGATGGCGGCCAGGCCGAGCATGCACCCGAAACGGAATGCCGTCCCTTTTGCATAGGCGGGATCTATTCGGTTCGCATATTTATAATAGCTATCCGGCGGCATATTGCGACGCCGATATGATTTCCATTCCGCCGCCAGCAGGCGCATAAGCCATAGCCACAGCAAGGGGAAGAGGCCGAAGGCCAACAGGCCGATTAGGCTGTTCAGAAACCTGCAATCCAGCGCCGCGCCCGAAAACCCAAGCTCCCCTTCCACGCTCCGTTCCAGGAAAGACAGCGTAACGCCTTCCGAGACCTCAAGGCTCATCCTGTCCAGCGCATAAGAATGCAAGTCTTTTGCCAGGAACACGGCGCCCTGGGCGCCTTCCAGCATCCCCAAGACCACATACTCGCATCCGTCCATCGTAATGGAAAGGCCTGTGGCGTCTGCGACTCCAAAAAGCGACTGGGCGGCGTCTTGCCCGATAAGGCAGCTTTTTCCAATCATGCCGTCCAATACCGCACTGGAAGGAAGCAGCAGGTGGCTGCTCCCTTCCACAGCGTACACTTCCACCTCTGCGCTGCGCCCCAAATCCCGGTTCTGCAAGAAACGGGTTCCTTCGCTTCCCCAGAGGGCATAGGCAAACGGCTCCTCTGCATCCTGGCTGCGCAAACGCATCTGCTCTGCATCCAGATAGGAGCAAGCCTTTCCATCCCTGCGGATTAGGGTAATCCGATTGTCATACACACTCAGTTCCTGTTTCTGGACAACGCCCTGATAATAAAACAGGAGGCCAAGGGCAACGAGCAGAGCATAAGCCGCCGCCAAGGCCGCATTCTGTTTTAATTTACGCCGCAACTTTCGAAATCTTTTCCTGTATTCTTCCATCACTCGCTTATCTTAACCCTGCTTCCGTCTGAAATGTCCTTGCTGGCAGATACAACCACATCTTGGGAGACGGCTTCCTGCACCGCCGCATATCTTTCATTTTTATCCAGCACTGTCACAGGCATTTCCTTTGCAACCATTTCCTTCCCAAACATCGTATCCTGCTCTTCTGTCACATAGATAAAATACTGGTAATTCCCGTTCTGCCTCAGGCATGGAAGGGGAAGGCAAGTGTCATATTGCTCAGATTGATTGTCAACGGTCACCAAAACGCTGCTTCCCACTGGATACAAATCCCCCGGGATATCGGATGAGAGGGTGTACTCCGCCAATGCGCCAGGCTCCGGGGCGTTTCCCTCCGATACGGCCACATCACTGGCCACATAGCTTTCTTCGCCCCCAGCCAAGCTTTCTCCTTTCAGGGTGACGGTGCTGGCTTCTGTAATGTCCTTTCGGTATTCCTCCGAAAATGTCGCCACAAAACGCGCGCCGCCGGCAGAATCAGCAATCAGCGCCGCAACCCCTGCGGCTGTCTCGGCTCCGGCTTCCACGGAAACCCTGCCCACCATCCCCGGATGCTCCGCCAGATACTGCCCTTCGTTCTGGAGGTAGGGCTCCAGCTCCTTGAGGCTGTCTTCTAGCTGCTTGGCGCCCTGCTCCAGCTCAATATCGTCTTTCGTCTGCTGGAGGGTGTCCGCCGCCGCCTTTATCAGCTTATCCTGTTCCCTGGTCACCGCCTCATAGGCATCCTTCGCCGCTTCTGCCGCGCTTTTCAATTCCATGGCAGAAGCTTCGTCATAGTTAGCTTGGGTGCTGATATATTGGTTGTAAGCGTTCACCGCTTCCGTGCAAGCGCGGTATGACCGAGCCTTTTCCTCATCAGCGCTTGACGCCGCATCTTGGTAAGCCTTTTCTGCCCTGGATATGGAAAGGCTGTCCCGCTTTTTTACATTGGCAATCTCCGCCTCTATCCCCTCTATCTTCTCCTGCAGCTTCTGCGTATCCACTGTGAACAGGACGTCCCCGGATTCCACCCGCTGCCCCGGGCTGACCCGAACGCTCTTCACCATCAGCCCGGAGGGCACATACTGCATAAAATAATCCTTTGCCTCTATCGTGCCGTTCAGACGGATTTCATGGGAAATCGTCTGCCTGTCTGCCTTTGTGACCACAACCCTGGCCTTTGTCATGGATGCCGCCGCCCTAGAAAATATGGTCAGCACAATCATCAGAGCAAAAAACACGGCCGTAATCCGCACCCACTGTCTTTGTTTCATGATACCGTATCCTTTCGCCTTTTATTCTTTTCCGCCGATAGACGCAATCCCCTGCTCTAAATACTTG